>JBBSDI010000042.1:0-16597 GCA_038249585.1 Lysobacterales bacterium
CTGTCTTACGTTTCGGTGCCTGTCCCGGTCTGCCGTACTCAAATTTGCGTGGCTTGCGGCAAGTCCGCCAATTGATGCGCCGTCGCTGGCCAGTAAAATCGGGATATCGTTGCTTGCGAGTATGGTGCTGTAAAAGCCGATCGAGCCGCCGAACTGATTGCCCTGCAGCACATGATTGGTGCCGCCGGTCAGTTGCACTGTGTTGTTAAAATCTTCAAACGCCAAACCCTTGATCGCGATCGATTCGCCGATAGCATCGAGTGCGTTATCGGCGACGATGCCTGCATGTGTGCGGTTCGTGCCATCCAGCAAAATGCAGGGCTCGCCACTGAAAAACAACGGACCACGCGTCTTGGGTTGGCAGAAAACAGCGCGGCGGTCGCAAGCTACTCCAAACACTGCGCCGCCCCGAAGTCGAATCCGTTCTTGAACAGCGTTTCACCATCGCTGACTGCTAACACGGTCCGCGCTTCCAAGTTCATTCTGATACCGCGAATGATGGGATCGGTGCTGCTGCTGAACTCGACGTCGACGGTGCCCTGATTGACGGATGGAGATGTCCGCGCGCGGTACAGCACACGCAGGTCGCAAGACTCGTTTGGCGCCAGCACCAGGCCGATTGCACAGGTGCTGCTCAGCAGCGAAAAGCTGCTTGTGCCCATCTGATTGTTAACGCTTGCTCTGCTGATAGTGGCCGGGAACAGCGACGTGTTGCGCACCACCAGCGGCGGCGTCACCGCAGTGCCGTTGACCGGCGTATCGGTCAAGAAGCAGGCGCGCGGCGCAAACTCCAGTCGCGTAAAGGGGCCGTTCGGCACCCCTGCGCAGCGCAGGACGGAATACAGCTCGCCGGTGTAGTTGGGGCTGGGTGGCACTTGACGCCAGCCTACCCTGACATCGGCGCTCGGCAGTGAGTCAGCAGCGCTGCCACCCGGCAGCGGTGGGCGGCAGGCAATATCAAAGCTACAGCTAGAACCCGGCGCCAGCGTTTGACCGCTGCAATTTTGCGCCAGCACGCGATACCAGTTGCTGGAAGAGACTGCGATGTCAGAAGTCAGGAGCGGAGCGGACGGGATTGCAATCGCATGCGGCAACAGATTCGTCAGGGTAAAGGTTTGCGTTGGGCTTTGTGCCAATCGAATCACGTCACCGAAATCATGCAGGCCCGGGCTAAGCATTGCGGGTTCTTCGACCGGCGCGCTCACGACTTGGGCCATCTGAAGGCTCACGCAGTCGCCCACTAGGCTTTGAGATATCTGCGTGATGTAGCGGTTCGCGCGCGTGAACTGCATCGACAGTGGCACACGGCGAATATCCCAAAGCCCTGCACTGCGCCCGCCCGCGCGATTCATCGAGGGCACGCTCAAGCCTGCGTACTTTGCAAGGCCGTCTGCGAAAACACCACCATCAAGCCGGTGAATGGCGGGGCTGCCAGCGCGCCTGCCGGGACGCGTTGTGAACACCGTTTCGCCGTCGAGGATGAAAACTTGCTGACCGTCAGAAACATGCACTATCAGCTCCACCGAACCGCCGATGTAATCCAGCGGGAATTCAAAATCCCAGGTTCCTTCGGTGTTGCTCAACTGGCCTTCGTATTGATCGATGCGGCGATCATTGGCGCTATTGCCGTCGTCGTAGTAGATCAGCAGCGATAGTCCATTCGCCGAATGCGCGTCGCTATCGTTTGCAACGCTCTCAAGGCCATCGGACAACCCGGCAAACGCATAGCTGCCGTTGCCGCGCGCCTGCACAAAGGAAGTAACGTCCGCACGATAAAGCGCGCCGCTAGGGGGAAAGTTGTCGGACGTTGGATGACAGTCGACACTGCCGTTGGCGGCCACCAAGGTGCCGCTGATGAGCTGGCCGTCGAAGCGAATTTCCGGCTCGTCATAGGTGCCGTTGCCGCCAACGAATCCGTTCTGTGGACTCACCAATTCAATCCCTTTCCAATACAGCCAAGCCTTGTTGACCGTGCCACTGAGCCCGGCGACCTCAAGCGTGCCCTGGCCACCGGCGGGATTGCCCGTCGACAGCGCCCCGATGGTGTTCGCCCCCACATTGATCACATCGGTGCGCGGAAAGCTTTCCGCCAAGCGCATTGGGGTCGGTGCTGCGAACGCGGATGCGGGCAGCAGGCTGGCTAGGAGTGCGAGTAGAGCGATGGCCTTGGACATGGGGCGATCTCGGTTGACTGTAAACTGACTAACGAGAAAGCTGGCAGTCAGGGGCCATTTAGTCGGTGTCCAGGAATAGTCTTCCACGGATACAGGGGTCGGATACAGGGGTCAGAGTACAGTTTCTCCGACCTGCCGGGGCTGCGCGCGGGTCAATCCCAGGAGCAGGTGCCGGGCAATCCGGGACATGCAGAATTCGCGAGCCCGAGGTCGGGCACCCGCACGCTTCGGGGCCTGTCTTACGTTTCGGTGCCTGTCCCGGTCTGCCTGCGGCACCAGATCGTGGCGGCGGGTCATCGGCGGGTCAGTTGCACGTCGATGTCGGCCCAGGCGGTAAGCGCCTGGTTGCGCAGCCGCACCAGCCGGTTGAAGGCAAACATTGCCCATATTGCCAGCGTGAGCGCGGGCGCCAGCACCGCGGTCAGCGCAATCGTGAAAGTTACGGTCGGGGATGCACCTTCAATCGCGCGACACGTATCCTCGATCCAGCAGGGGTGCGTTCATCGATCAGGTCCATCGTGCCGATCAGCGGCGAGTTCAGTTGGACCACCCGGATGAGGTCGGCGATGGGGGTCGAGTCGAAGATAGTCAGCGTCGCGATATAGCCGTCCTCCGACGCCGCGACCGTTTGCACGTTGCATCCGCAGACGCGCTGCAGCTCAGTTTCGATCCGGAACGCACTGTACTGCACGGCGGAGCCCGCGACTGCGCCCGCTGGCCGGATCAGCAGCTCCATGTGGTATTTCCTGTCCCACTCGATCGGCTCACTCCGCGTTTCGTACACGATGGAGGCTGCATGCAGACGGTCCTCGAATGCCACGACGTCATTGCGGCTCAGCGCCTTCAATATCGCAAGCGCCCCATCTCCGCCGAGCTTCAGCTCGTAGAGCATGACGCCCCCCCCCAACTGTGGCGTCAGTCGGGCGCGCACGAGGCGTTCGGCTTCGGGCATGACCGGTTCAGCCGGTATCAGCGAGAAGGTGTCGGAAAAGACAGGCCAAAGATAGCTGTCGCCGAGCGTGGTTCGCGTGCCCGGCTCCGGCAGGCTGATGTTGGCGGACGCGTACGAAAACAGCACAATCCGCTCGCTGCCAGTGAAGCGCACGTCGACTGAAAGCACACCGCTGGCGAGCCGCGCCATCGACACGGTGGACGTGCCCGCGTACCACTTTTTATCTTCGGTCTTGCGAGAGACGTTCGCAACCGGCGGGCTGAACGTCAGCCGTCCACCGCTGCAATTGAAGTCGGTGCCTGCACGCAGCACTGCCTCCGGTCGGGCTGACCAGCTCCCGCTACGCCCGCGTTTGATGCGCACCGTCAGCGTGCCGTTGGCCGCACCGGACAGCTCAATGCCGCTGTCGAGAGAGACGGCGCCCTCGGCTTGCATCGCGGCAAGCGCATCGACCAGGCCCGATCCGAGGCCAGTAACGTTGTAACGGCCGGAAACGTCCGGACATGCCGCTGTGGTGGCTGAAGCGTTCGGGATGCCCGCCCAGCCAGCAAGTGCCGGCAATATCATCGCGGTCACCAACCATCGGATCGACGTAGAACGGTTCTGAAACACAGACATCGCCACGGATCGTAGATGCGTTGATTCTCGACCTGCCTGGATGCCGTGGATACGACTGTTCATCGTGTGCTCAAGCATGGGAAATTCAAACATCCTTTTCGAGCAGTCTGGCGAGTGGGCGGTGGTCGCGCAAGCGCCGGTTTGGGCGCGGATCGGACGTTTGCGAGTGAGATTTCGGCATCGCGGGGCCGCGCCGTCCGTGGCCCTTTATCGCCGATTCCCGGTAGCGGGCCGAGCACGGCGCTGCGGGTTCGTTGCCGCTTCGTCTTGTCTTCCTGGTTTCGGCTTCGGCGTCGTGCCCGGCGGGGTGTCACGCGGCCACAGCGGGCGGTGCGCGCGGGGCGGGTCGGTATTGCGCTTGCTCCAGCGCGCCGTGCTTTGCCAATTGGTCTGGGTGCCGGGTGCTACGACCGAGCAGGCACCCGGCGCCGATGTTCGCGCTTATCCGAGTTTCGCCTTCTTCGGGCCTTTCGATCTTGAGCGCGAGGGTTACTCGACCGTGATGGGCGAGCCCGCGCGCGCGCTTTTGCGTCGCAAGATGGAATCGCGCGGTTACCGGCTCGATCCCGAGCAGCCAGCGCCACGCATCAATCTGATTGCGGTAGCCGCCCAGCGTTCGCACGAAGGCCCACCAATCAGCTTGGGCCTGGGCATCGGCATTGGTGGCGGAAACACTCGTGGCGGCATTGGCCTGGGCCTTCCGATCGGCGGTGGTGGCTCGCGCGGGCGCTCACGGCTTCCGGGCGCCATCGCCATCGACGTGGTGGACGTGCAGGCCAAGCGCGTGATCTCAAGCGGCAGCATGGATATTGGCCGCGTTAGCCGCAACGGTGAGCGCGAAGCGCTGGAGGCAGCGCTTTCGAAGGTGATCGCGGCATGGCCGCTGCGGTAACGCGCGCTTCGGCTCAGCCTTCGGCGATGTCGAAGGTGAGCCCAGCCTTCTCGCGAAGGCGCGACACCAGCGTCATTCCCATTGCAGCACCGGGAGTCCACACGCCACCGGGCGTTGCGCTGCGGTCGATGTCTTGCACAAGGCACACGGCGGTCTCGGCCAGCATCTTGCAGGTCGAGCCGTAGCCCGGATCGCGATCGCCGGTGACGCGGGTGGTGAAGCGGCGACCGTCGCTGGTCTGGCCGAAGAACAACACTTCGTAGCGGCCTTTCTCGCGCTGCGCTGCACTCGGGCCTTCGCCAGGCTTGGGCAAGGCAAATCGGCGCAGCAGCGCGCGCGTGGGCGCGAAGGCCAGCAGCATCGTGAGCACTTTGGATTGCCGTGCCATCGACTTCGCGCGCTTCTCGCCGCTCTTGCCGTCGCCAGTCAGCATGCGCTCGCTGTAAACGAACCCATCGCCCCACGGGTGGCCGAGCAGCGCGTGGCTTCGATGCACGTTCTTGGTGTTGATGGTGGCCATCACGAACGGCGCAGTCCAGGACGTGGCCAGTTCGTCGTAGGCGGCCGTGTTGTCGTTCGGTTGGCGTGTGCCTTTGTAACCGGGCACCAGCGCGAACGGATCGGACATCGTGCGCACCAGCGAGCGGTCGCGGCCGATGGCTTCCATGGTGGCGAGCATGCTGGCCACGGTACCGCCCGAGAACTTGCCTTTCATGACCTTGACCCGGCCGTGCACGCGCGCCAACGGCGCGCCAAGGCGCTGCTGCGCTTCGACCTGCGCGTGCACCACGCCCAGATCGAAGGGAATGGAATCGAAGCCGCAGGAGAACACGATGCGCGCGCCGCTGGCCTGCGCGGGCGCCTGCAGTTCGGGAATCATTTTGGCCATCCAGACCGGCTCGCCGCACAAGTCGACGTAATCGGTGCCAGCCTTCGCACAGGCGCGGATGAGCGGCTCGCCATACTGCTGATAGGGGCCCACGGTGGTAATCACCACTTTCGTGCGCGCAACGAGCGCGGCAAGCGCCGCCTCATCGCTGGCATCGGCCACCAGCAGCGGCAGGGACGCCGGCACGCCAAGGCTGTCGCGGATCCGGGCGAGCTTTGTCGCGCTGCGCCCGGCCATGGCCCAGCGCACGTTGCCCGCGGCGCCGTAAGTCTTGTGGAGATACTCCGCCACCAAACGGCCAGTGAAGCCGGTGGCGCCGAAAACGATGAGGTCGAAGTCTTTATTCATGGGCCATGCACAGCTTGCCAATTGACGGTCGGTTGCGCGTTACCAGCTTGCGTTGAAGCGTACGTGTTCCAACTCGCTTCCCTTTCGCCACAATCCTGGCCTGGTTTCCCGCAGCGGTGCATCTTGCGGCAGGCCTCGTGCATCTGCGCTTCCGGGCACTGCTTGCGATGTGGCGCAAGCCCGCAGGGCGAGTCGTCCCGACCCGTCGCTGTGCGGACGCAGTGACCATCATAGTCGCGAGCGCACCAAGCAGGGTCGTCGCGATCGTGCTGGCAGGTCGGGGCGACCTGCCCTACGGCATGCAACGCAGCGCAGGCCTTGCCCGCAGGGCGGGTCGGCGCCGAATTCGGAGCATTCGGGCTGACGCGGCGCGCGCGGCGCACGGCGCGCTGCAGTGCGCTACTTCAGCGTGTTCCACAAGAACGTATACGCCAGCGCCGACATGAATGCGGCCTGCTCGTTGTTGGCCGCACCGCCATGCCCGCCTTCGATGTTTTCGTAGTACAGCGCGTCGTGGCCTTGCTCCATCATCAGCGCCATCATCTTGCGCGCGTGACCCGGATGCACGCGGTCGTCGCGGGTCGAGGTGGTGAACAGGGTGCGCGGATAGTCCTTGTCCCTGGACATGTTGTGGTACGCCGAATAGCGACGCAGGAACTTCGCCTCCTCGGGGTCTTCCGGATTGCCGTACTCGCCGACCCATGAAGCGCCTGCGAGCAGCTTGTGGTAGCGCAGCATGTCCAGCAGCGGCACCTGCACCACGATCGCGCCGAACAACTCGGGCCAGGTCGTGAGCATGTTGCCCATCAGCAGGCCGCCGTTGCTGCCGCCCTGGGTGCCCAGGTGTTTGGGTGAGGTGACCTTGCGCGCGATCAGGTCCTTAGCGACCGCGGCGAAATCCTCGTAGGCCTTGTTGCGGTTGGCCTTCAGCGCGGCCTGGTGCCATTTCGGTCCGAACTCGCCGCCGCCGCGGATATTGGCGACCACGTAGGTGCCGCCCTTCTCCAGCCAGGCCACGCCCACGCCGGCGCTGTAGCGGGGCAGCTCCGAGACTTCGAAGCCGCCGTAGCCGTAGAGCAAGGTCGGGTTGCTGCCGTCGAGCTTCAGATCATTGCGGCTGACGATGAAATACGGCACTACGGTGCCGTCCTTGGAGGTCGCCTCGCGCTGCGCGACGTTCAAGCCCTCGGTTTCGAAGAACGCGGGCAGGCTCTTGAGCTTCTCCGGCCCGTCCTTGCCGATCGCGCCGAAATACAGGCTGGTCGGCGTGAGGTAGTCGGTCACGGTCATGAAGAAATCGTCGGACTCGTCGGCATCGATCGCACTGGCGCTGACGGTGCCGAACTCCGGCATGCCGGGCAGTGCTTGGCGCGACCAGCCATCCTTGCCGTGGGTCAGCACGTAGACGCGATTGCGCACGTTGTCGAGCTCGTTGAGCAGGATGTGGTTGCGGGTCGGCGAGAAACCAGCCAGCGACTTGCGCGCGGTCGGTTCGAACAGCACGTCGAAGTCGCGGCCGCCGTCGAGGAAATCCTCCAGACGGGTCGCGATCAGGGCGCCTGCGGGATGCGTCTTGCCGCCGGTGGTCCAGTCGTCGCGCAGTTCGATCAGCAGCCATTCGCGGTGCAGGCTGGCGTTGGCGCTGTCGGGCTTGTCGATCTTGATCCGCTCGCCATCGCGCAGCAGATACAGCTCGTTGGTGAAGAAGGTCAGACCGCGATAGAGGACATCGCGTTCGAAGCCCTCCGTGTCGTCGCGCGCAGCGCTGATCCAGATGTCTTCGGGCTTGCCCTCGTAGACCACGGTCGCATCGGCCAGTGGGGTGCCGCGCTTCCACAACTTGGAGATTCGCGGGTAGCCCGACGCGGTCATGCTGCCGGGGCCGAAGTCGGTGCCCACGTACAGATGATCTTCATCGCGCCACCCGGCACCGCCCTTGGCTTCCGGCAGCATGAAACCGTCGGCGATGAAGGCGCGCTTGGCGGTGTCGAACTCGCGAATCACATTGGCATCCGCACCGCCGCGCGAGAGCGAGATCAGGCAGCGCGTGTACTCGGGCTTGAGGCAGTTGGCGCCGGCCCAAACCCAGTTTTCATCCTCCGCCTTGCCCAGCGCGTCGAGGTCGAGCACCACGTCCCAGTCGGGCGCATCCTTGCGGTATTCCGCAAGGCTCGTGCGCCGCCACAGGCCACGCGGGTTCTTCGCGTCGCGCCAGAAGTTGTAATAGTACTCGCCGATCTTGCCGACGCTGGGGATGCGCTCGTTGGAGTCGAGGATCGCCAGGATGCGCTGGTTGAGCGCCTTGAACTTGGCGCTCCGCGCAAGCTCCCTGGTGCTCACCGCATTGCGCGCCTTGACCCAGTCGAGCGCCTTGTCGCCGGAGACATCTTCCAGCCACAGGTAAGGATCGGCGGCGCTGTCGGTGGCAGTCATCTCGGGCTTGGCGGTCTGTGCAAAGACAACTGCGGACGTCATGGCGAGCGCCACGGCAAGGGCGATTCGGTTCATGCGGGACTCCCGGGTCAATCGCCTACTTTAGCGGGTCGGGCGTCAAGCCGGCATAGGCAGAAAGTACCGCTCAGCGCGGCAGGTAGGCGCGCAGGAACAGTTCGATGACGCTGACCATGTGCTCGCTGCTGTCGGCGTGGCTGCAATAGCCCTGGCAGCCCCACAGCAGGCGGTTCATCGCCTCGCCCTTGAGCATCACGAAAAAATGCTCCGCAGCACGCGGGATATCGGGAATCTGCAGCTGGCCGGCAGCCACCGCGCCGCGCAGGAACGCGCTGAAGCCGTCGAGCAGGCGCTTGGGTCCTGCCTCATAGAACATCGGCCCGAGCTGGCCGGACAAGCGGGCATCGGCAGCCATCATGCGGTGCACGGCCTCGGACTCGGGGCTGTGCATGAGCGCGCTGAGTGCCTGCGCGATAAACAGCAGCTGTTCGCGGATGTCGCCTTCGCGGGAGGCGGCGAACACGCTGTTCGGCAGGTACTGCTCGGCGACGAAGACCACCGCCTCACGGAACAGATTTTCCTTGTCCGTGAAGTGGTTATAGACGGTCAGCTTGGAAACCCCTGCTTCGGCGGCGACCGCATCCATGCTTGCCGCATCGTAGCCGCGGGCCACGAACAGGCGCGCGGCGGCGGCCAGGATGGCGGCGCGTTTTTCCAGATCCTTCGGCCGGCCGGGACCGGGGCTTGCCAGCTTCACGAGTTCGTTCATGGGTCAATAGTAATACTGGACCGTACAGTTTTGTTGGATTAGTATACCGATGCGTTCATTAATCGGGGTCGTGCGACCCAGGGAGTCACCCATGCAGCGCATCGCCGTCCGTATATCAGCCGTGATTGCCGTTCTCGCGCTCGTCGGCTGCGCCAGCGAGGCCAACGTCGAGATCAATGCGCGTCCCGCCGTGGTCGAACAGCCACTCGTGGCCAGGGCCGGCGCGACCGAAACCTACGCCGGCGAGGTGCGCGCGCGGCATGAGGGCACGTTGGGGTTTCGCATCGCCGGCAAGCTGCTGACCCGCAATGTCGACGCCGGCGCGGTGGTCAAGCGCGGCGCCGTGCTCGCAACCCTGGAAGCGCAGGACCTGCAGCTGCAGGTCGAGTCAGCGCGCGCAGCGGTTGCCGCCGCCAGCGCCGATCTGAGCCTGACCAATGCCGAGTTGGAGCGGCATCGCGAACTGCTTGCGAAGAAGTACATCAGTCAGGCGCTGTTCGACGCGCGGCTCAACGCACACAAGGCGGCGGAGGCGCAGGTGGCGCAGGCGCGCTCGCAGCTTTCCATCGCACAGAACCAGAGCGGCTACACCGTGTTGCGCGCAGATGCCGATGGTGTGGTCACCTCGACCCTGATCGAAGCAGGACAAGTGGTCGCTGCCGGCATGCCGGTGCTTCGCCTTGCCCGCGACGGCGATCGCGAGGTGCTGATCGCGGTTCCCGAGAATCGGATATCGCTGTTCGCGCTCGGCATGCCGGTACTCATCGAGGTGTGGGCAAAGGACAACGCCCGCTTTCCCGGCAGCGTGCGCGAGCTGTCGCCCGAGGCCGATCCGCGCACCCGCACCTACGATGTGCGGGTCGCGCTGACGGGCACCGATGTACCAGTGCAACTGGGCATGACCGCGCGCGTGTTCCTCGATGCCGGCGATGCGCCACCGGCGCTGATGCTGCCGCTGTCGGCATTGCATGAGCTGGCCGGCGCGCCGGCCGTATGGCGTCTGGATCCGAAATCCAAGCAGGTGCGCCTGGTGCCGGTGCAGGTGGGCAGCTACCGCGAAGAGGGCGTGGCGCTGCTCGCTGGCGTCAGCGCCGACGACTGGATCGTGACCGCCGGCGTGCACAAGCTCAGCGAAGGCCAACTGGTGCGGCCGATCGACCGCAGCAACCGCCCTGTCGTGCTCTGAGCCACGACCACGTCACCCGCGCGCAAGCCTGATCCGATGTCGCCTCTCTGGATTCCCGTGTTGCCCCTGCTCGCATTGCAGGGACTCATCGCGCGACGCCGCGCCCTGCGCTTGCCGGAGCCCACCGGTTCGCGCGAGGGCCGCGAGGGCGCGGGCCCGCGCCTGAGCCTGCTGGTGCTCGGCGACTCTGCTGCTGCCGGAGTCGGGGTGTCGAACCAGCGCTGGGCGCTGAGCGGGCAACTGGTCGCGGCGCTGGCGATCGATCACGCGGTGCAATGGCGCCTGCTGGCCAGGACCGGGGCCACCACCGAAGGAACCCTGCGCGCGCTGCCGCAGCTGGGGACCACGCAATACGACGTGGTGGTGACTTCGCTCGGGGTCAATGACCTGACCGGCGGCGTTGGCGCGCCGCGTTTCGCGCAGCTGCAGTCGCAGCTGTTCGATACCCTGCGCGCGCAGCATGGGGCGAGCCTGCTGCTGGCCAGCGGCATGCCGCCGGTGCATCGGTTCCCGGCACTGCCACAGCCACTGCGACGTTTTCTGGGCTTGCGCGCGCAGCAGCTGGACGCGGCGTTGGCGGCGCTGGCCGCGCGCCGCGGCGACGTGGTGCACGTGCCGCTTGCGTTCCATGCCGATCTCGATGCGTCGGCCATGGCCGAGGACGGCTTCCATCCGGGCATGCCGGCCTATCGCGAATGGGCGCTGCGGCTGGACGCTCGCATCCGCAGTGCGCCGGAACTGTTCAACGCGCTGCCGACGCCGTCTGCAACGCACGCGGGGCAGCGCGCGTGAAAGGCGTGAATCTGTCCGAATGGTCGCTGCGCAATCGCACCCTGGTCGGCTACTTCGCGATCGTGCTCGGCATCATCGGCAGCTGGTCGTATTTCCAGCTTGGCCAGTCGGAGGACCCACCGTTCACCTTCAAGGTGATGGTAATCCAGACCTATTGGCCGGGAGCTACCGCCGAACAGGTGTCGCTGCAGATCAACGAGCGGATCGAGACCAAGCTGCAGGAAACCGGCGCTTACGAATTCATCCGCAGCTATGCGCGGCCGGGCGAATCGGTAGTGCTGTACGTGGCCAGGGACAGCCTGCCGACCAGCGAGAATCCGCAGCTTTGGTACCAGATCCGCAAGAAGGTCGGCGATATCCGCCACACCCTGCCGCCGGGCGTGCAGGGGCCGTTCTTCAACGACGAGTTCGGCGATACCTACGGCAACATCTACGCGCTGGCAGGCCAGGGCTTCGACTATGCGCAGCTGAAGGACTACGCACAGCGACTGCAGCTGGAACTGCTGCGGGTGCCGGATGTGGCCAAGGTGGAGTTGATCGGGCTGCAGGACGAGCGGATCTGGATCGAGCTTTCGAACGCCAAGATCGCCACCCTCGGGGTGCCGTTCGATGCCGTGGTGCAGGCACTGGAGGCGCAGAACGCGGTGGTGCCGGCGGGCTTCTTCGAGACCGGCAGCGACCGCATCTACGTGCGCGCAACCGGCGCCTTCGACTCGGTCGAGTCGATCGCCAATCTCGCCATCCGCGCCGGCGATCGATTGTTCAAGCTCGGCGACGTGGCGACGATCAGCCGCGGGTTTTCCGACCCGCCGGCACCCCGCATGCGCTACATGGGCGAGGAGGTGATCGGCATCGGCGTGTCGATGAACGCCGGCGGCGACATCATCCGGCTCGGCGACGCGCTGGAAGCGGCCACCGCAAAGCTGCGCGAGACCCTGCCGATCGGCATGGAGCTGTCGCAGGTAGCCAACCAGCCGCGCGCGGTGCGCGACTCGGTCGCCGAGTTCGTGCGCGCGCTCATCGAGGCGGTCTTGATCGTGATGGCGGTGACCTTCCTGAGCCTGGGCTTGCGCACCGGCATGGTGGTTGCACTGTCGATTCCGCTGGTGCTGGCGATGACCTTCGCGGGCATGCACTACTTCAACATCGGCCTGCACAAGATCTCGCTCGGCGCGCTGATCCTCTCGCTCGGCCTGCTGGTCGACGATGCGATCATCGCCGTGGAGATGATGGCCGTGAAGCTCGAGCAGGGCTACGACCGGATCAAGGCCGCGGCATTCGCCTGGGACAGCACGGCGTTCCCGATGCTGACCGGAACCCTGGTCACGGCGGCCGGATTCCTGCCGATCGCCACCGCGCAATCGGGCGTTGGCGAGTACACGCGGGCGATCTTCGAGGTGGTGACGCTGGCCTTGCTGATCTCGTGGGTGGTCGCGGTGATTTTCATTCCGTGGCTCGGCTATCGCATCCTGCCCGATGGCCATGGCGCGCGGGCGGATGGTGATGGCGGCCATCAAGACCCGTATTCGACCCCCTTCTATCGCCGCTTCCGCGCACTGGTCGGCTGGTGTCTGGATCGTCGCGGACTGGTGATCGCGGGGACCGCCGCGCTGTTCGCGCTGTCGCTGCTGGGCTTTGGACTGGTGCAGCAGCAGTTTTTCCCGAGCAGCACCCGGCTCGAGTTGATGGTGGACTTGAAGCTCGGCGAAGGCGCTTCGCTGGTCGCTACCGAAACGGTCGCCAAACGCTTCGAGGCGGTGCTGGAGGCCGAGCCGACGGTGCGTGCCGACATCCGCAATTACGTGGCCTATGTGGGCACCGGCTCACCGCGCTTCTACCTGCCGCTGGACCAGCAGTTGCCGCAGGCCGGCTTCGCGCAATTCGTGCTGGCAACCACCGATGTCGCCGCGCGCGAACGCTTGCGCAAGCACCTGATCGCGCTGTTCGAGAATGATTTCAGCGACGTGCGCGCGCGCGTGACACGGCTCGAGAACGGGCCACCGGTCGGCTTCCCGGTGCAGTTCCGGGTCACCGGCGAAGACATCGCCACGGTGCGCGGATTCGCGCGCGAGGTAGCTACTGTGCTGCGCGATGATCCGAACCTGTCCAACGTGCATCTGGACTGGGACGAACCGTCGAAGATCATGCGGCTGGAGATCGACCAGGACCGCGCACGGGTGCTCGGCGTTTCGTCGCAGGATCTGGCCAACTTCGTGCAAGGCTCGCTGACCGGCAGCCGGGTCAGCCTGTTCCGCGATGGCGACGAGCTGATCCAGATGGTGTTGCGCGGCCCGGCCGAGGAGCGCGCGCAACTGAGCCTGCTGGAGAGCCTGTCGGTGCCGACCGCCTCCGGTCGCAGCGTGCCGCTCGCACAGATAGCCAACGTCAAATACGGCTTCGAGGAAGGCGTCATCTGGCGCCGCAACCGCCTGCCGACGATCACCGTGCGCGCCGACATCTACGGCCAGATGCAGCCGCCGACGGTCACCGCGCAGCTGTTGCCGCGTCTGGCCCCGATCCGTGCCGCACTGCCGCCCGGCTACCGGCTGGAGACCGGCGGCACGGTGGAGGACTCCGCGCGTGCGCAGCATTCGGTGGTGGCGGGGGTGCCGCTGTTCGTGCTCGCCGTGACCACCCTGCTGATGTTCCAGCTGCGCAGCGTCTCGCGGGTACTGATGGTATGGCTGACAGCACCGCTGGGCATGATCGGGGTCACGCTGTTCCTGCTGGCATTCGGCCAGCCGTTCGGCTTCGTGGCGATGCTGGGCACCATCGCGCTGTCGGGCATGATCATGCGCAACTCGGTGATTCTGGTCGACCAGATCGAACAGGACATCGCCGCCGGGCACCACCCGTGGCAGGCGGTCGTCGACGCCACGGTACGCCGCTTCAGGCCGATCGTGCTGACCGCGCTGGCGGCGGTGCTGGCGATGATCCCGCTGTCGCGCAGCGCATTCTTCGGGCCGATGGCGGTAGCGATCATGGGTGGCCTGGTGTCGGCCACCGCGCTGACCGTGCTGTTCCTGCCAGCGCTGTACGCGGCGTGGTTCCGGATCCAGCGGCCGCCGCATCCGCTGCCACCGCCGCGCAGCATCGACGCCTGGCCCGGCGACGAGATCGAGGCGCCACAATGACCAGAATTTACGTGTCGCGGTGACTTCCGGCACTGCGCCAACGCAAGCACAATCGGCGACCTTGCGGTTTGCCCGAAACCCCCGCAGGCCTTAGCCTAGCGGGCCCTGCCGCTGCCTGGCCCCGTCCCATGCCCCTCGATTTCGAACGCGCACGCTTCAACATGATCGAACAGCAGGTGCGCCCGTGGGAGGTGCTCGACCAACGCGTGCTCGGCGTGATGGCGCAGGTCCGGCGCGAGGATTTCGTGCCGCCGCGCTATCGCAAGATGGCGTTCGCCGACGTCGACATCCCGCTCGATCATGGCGAGTCGATGAGCAAGCCGGTGGTGCAAGGCCGGATCCTGCAGGCGCTGGAAGTAAAGGCCGAGGATTCGGTGCTGGAGATCGGCACCGGCAGCGGCTATCTGACTGCGTGCCTCGCGCATCTGGGTCGCGAGGTGCTCAGCGTCGATCAGCATGCCGACTTCATCGACCGCGCGCGCGCGCGGATGGCCGAGGCGGGTCTTGCCAACGTACGTCTCGACGTCGGCGACGCCATGCGCGGCTGGCAGCCGGGACGCAGCTTCGATGCGATCAGCGTCAATGGTGCGGTCGCGCAGATTCCGCAATCGTTCCTCGGCTGGCTGGCACCCGGCGGGCGCATGTTCATCGTGCGCGGCCGCTCACCGGCGATGGAAGCGGTGCTGGTCACGCGCATCGGCGAAGACCAGTTCGTCACCGACAGCCTGTTCGAAACCGACCTGGCCTATCTCAACCACGCCGCGCCGCCGCAGCGCTTCGCGCTGTGAATCGCGGCGTTCCGCATCCCACAAGGATTTTCGCCATGCGCTCCATCGTTCGCTGCAACCTCACCACACTGGCGCTTGCCATCGGCCTTGTGCTTTCCAGCCAGGCTGTTGCTGCCGACCTGATGGAGGTCTACACCCAGGCCCGGCAGAGCGATCCGCAACTGCAGGCTGCGGATGCGCTGCGCTATTCGGATGCCGAAGGCGTGGTGCAGTCGCGTGCCGCGCTGTTGCCGCAGATCTCGGGCAGCGCCTCTTACGGAGACGATGAAGGCGCCTCCAGCTTCGGTGCGCCGCGGCCGTTCGAGCGCCCCGACGGCACCCTCGGCTTCGGCCCCACGGTGTCGCAGTCCAACTTCAACTCGCGCGCCTACGCGATCACCCTGCGGCAGTCCATTTACGACCATCGCAACTACACGCGACTGGGTGCTGCACGCGCGGTGCGCTCGCGCGGCGAGGCCAACTACGACACCGCGCTGGACACGCTGTTCATCCGCGTCGCCACCGCCTACTTCGATGCGCTGACCGCAACCACCAACCTCGACGCGGCACGCGCCGAAGAAACCGCCGTCGGTCGCCAGCTGGAGCAGGCCGACCAGCGATTCGAGGTGGGCCTGACCGCGATCACCGACGTGCACGAGGCTCGCGCCCGTTACGACAGCGCGCGCGCTGCGGTGATCCTGGCCCAGAACCAGCTCGATGACGCCTACGAGGCCTTGTCCGAACTGACCGGCCAGCCGGTCGGTACGCTCAAGGCGGTCGAAACCGACATTCCGCTCAACATGCCCGAGCCCAGCGATCCCGAACAGTGGGTCCAGGTCGCGCTGGAGCAAAACCCTGCGCTGGCGGCGCGCCGCTACAGCGTGGATGCGGCCGAGTCGGACATCGCCACTGCCTTTGCCGGCCACTTTCCGACCCTGAGCTTGGATATCAGCCGCCGCAACAGCGATGGCTGGGGCTTGTCGCAACAAAACGGGGTGCCCAACAGCGCCCGCCAAGGCGGCCTGGATACCAGCATCGGCGTGCTGCTCAACGTGCCGATCTTCGAGGGCTTCGCCACGCAGTCGCGGGTGCGCCAGAGCGTGCACTTCCGCGACGCGGCAGCCGATCAGTTGGAGCAGGAGCGTCGCGCCGTAGTTCGCGCCACCCGCAACGCCTACCGTGCGGTGATCGCCGGCATGAGCGAGATCGAGGCGCGCAAACAGGCACTGATATCGGCGCAGTCCGCGCTGGAAGCCACCCAGGCCGGCTTCGAAGTCGGAACCCGCACCATCGTCGACGTGTTGTTGAGCCAGCAGCAGCTGTTCGTCGCGCAGCGGGAGTACGCGCGTTCGCGGCACAACTTCATCGTTGCCGGGCTGCGTCTGAAGCAGTCGTCGGGCGTGATCGACATCGCCGATATCGAAGCGGTGAATGCGCTGCTGACCGACATCGTGGCGCCCGCGCAGACCACGCCGCTGCCGGAAAACAGCAACGGCTGATCCGCACCGGCAGCCGCGCGATCAGGGATAGGCGGGCGATTCCGACAGGTCGCCCACCGCGTCGTCGATGATCGCGATCACGCGGTCGACCGCGCCGCGCTCGCTCTGCACCACTTCCAGCCCCGA
>JBBSDI010000043.1:0-16364 GCA_038249585.1 Lysobacterales bacterium
GCCGCGGTCAGCAGCAGCAGGCCGAGTGCGCCGGTAGCGACCTTGCCCAGATCCAGGTCGGTGCCCACCGCCAGCGACAGCGGCATCGCCAGCAGGATCGCCAGCAGCACCAGCGGCACGCCCAGCGCGCCGACGAACTTGCCGAACGCGATCTGGATACCGGACGCGCCGGCCGCGAACAGCAGCGGCAAGGTGCCATCGCGGCGCTCGCCGACGATCGCGCGCATGGTCAGCAGCGGCACCACGAAGACCATCAATGCTGCCAGATTGGCCAGCATCGGTGCGACCACCAGATCAGTCACGCCGGGGCCGTCGGGGCGATCGGCGTAGCGCGGCGCGAGCGCCACATAAGACTCGATGCCGACCAGCAGCAGCCACGCGCCCAGTGCGCTGATCGCCGCCAGCACCGTCCACGCCAGCGGCGAGGCGAACTGCGTGCGCCACTCGCGCCGTGCGATGGCCAGCCAGGCGCTCATGCGGCGCGATCGAGCACGCGCGCCATGAAGCGCGCGCGCAGTGCCGCACCATCGCCGACCGCAAGCGGCGCATCGAGCGTGCCCTCATGCAGGATCGCCGCACAGTCGCAGCTGGCCTGCACCTCGGCCAGCTGGTGGCTCGACAGCACGATCGCGCGACCGTGCTTGAGCTCGGCCAGCAGGCTGTGCAGGCGCTGCGCCTGCAGCGGATCCAGACCTGCGGTCGGTTCGTCGAGCAGCAGTACCGGCGGCTCGTGCACGATCGCCTGCGCAAGTCCCACGCGCTGCGCAAAACCGCGCGACAGGTTCGCGCACAAACGCTGCCGCACCTCGCCCAGATCGCAGCGTTCGATGGCGCGCGCGACCGCCAGCTGTGCTGGCGCGCGCGAAAGCCCGCGCAGGCGCGCGGCGAAAACCAGCACCTCGCTCACGGTCAGTTCTGGGTATAGCGGCGCGCGCTCGGGCAGCCAGCCGATCAGGTGGCGCGCCGCGCGCGGGTCCTCGTGCAGGTCCAGCCCGGCGATCGTGATGCGCCCGGAATCGGGTGCCAGCACGCCGGCGAGCATGCGCAGCAGGGTCGACTTGCCCGCGCCATTGATGCCCAGCAGACCCAGCGCCGTGCCGGCGGGCACATCGAGGGCCAGATTCGACACCACCACATGCGCTGCATGCCGGCGGGCCACCCCCTCGGCGTGGATCAGGCTGTCCTTGGGCATTGGAATTGCTTCACCTTTGGGGGCTGGCGGACAGTAGCGTCACCTCCGATGGACTATCCTCGGCCGGCACCCCGATAATGCCTCTTCCAACCGCATCGAGCACGCCATGTCTCCCGAGATTTCGAACCTGCTGGCTTTTGGCACCACCGGATCAACGTGGTGGGTAGTGCTGATCTATAGCCTGCTGGCCACCCAGCTGACGATCTTTGCGGTCACCCTGTTCCTGCATCGCGGCGCAGCACATCGCGCGGTCGACTTCCATCCGCTGGTGTCCCACGTGTTCCGCTTCTGGACCTGGGCGACGACCGCGATGGTTACCAAGGAATGGGTGGCGATCCATCGCAAGCACCACGCCAAGTGCGAAACCGCAGAGGACCCGCATAGCCCGGTGCATTACGGCATCAACCGCGTGTTCTGGCATGGCGTCGAGCTGTACCAGGCATCGCGCCGCGATCAGGGCATGGTGGCGCAGTACGGCATCGGCACGGTCGACGACTGGCTCGAGCGCAATGTCTATGGCCGCTTCCCGGCCCTGGGCCCCACCCTGCTGCTGTTCACCCTGCTGGCGCTGTTCGGTGCCGTCGGGCTCGTCGTGTGGGCGATCCAGATGCTGTGGATCCCGTTCTGGGCCGCCGGCGTGGTCAATGGACTGGGCCATTGGTGGGGCTATCGCAGCTTCGAGACCCCGGATCGCTCGACCAACCTGATCCCGTGGGCGTTCTGGATCGGCGGCGAAGAGCTGCACAACAACCACCACGCATTTCCGAGCTCGGCCAAGTTCGCGCTCAAGTCCTACGAGTTCGATATCGGCTGGGCGGTCCTGCGTGTCCTCGAGCGGCTGGGTCTGGCCAGGATCCTGCGCGTCGCACCCGGCCTTGCGGTGCGCGAAGTGGCGCAGGCCGATGCCGAGACCCTGCGCGCGCTGCTGGCCCACCGCGCCGCGGTGATGACCCACTATTTCCGCGACGTGATCAGGCCCGCGCTGGGCGAAGAAGCGCAGCACGCGCGAGACGCCGCCGAACGCCTCGGTCGTCGCCTGCGCAAGGCACTGGCCAACGATGGTCGCTGGCTGGACGACAAACAGCGCGCGCGCCTGTCGCACTGGGTCGGCGAGCGCCCGTCGGTGGCGCGTGTGGTGGAGTACCGCCAGCGCCTTGCCGCGATCATGGAGCGCTCCGGCAAGCGCTCGGAAGACATGCTGCATGCGCTGCAGGCGTGGTGCCAGGACGCCGAGCGTTCGGGAATCGCCGCGCTGGAAGAGTTCGCCCGCAGCCTGCGCGGTTACGCACTGGCGCCCGCGCGACATTGATCTGCAAGCCGGTGCCGCGAATACCGCGGCGCGCGCATCCGACCGCGATCGGGGTGAGCTGCAGAAAAGCCGAAAAAAAGGCCCGCGCAAGGCGGGCCCGTGGTTCCATTCGGATGGCTCGATCAGCCGCTTTGGAGCGGCCCGGCGCATGACCGCGCGTTATTTGATCTTGCCTTCCTTGTAGGCGACATGCTTGCGGACGACGGGATCGTACTTCTTGATCTCCATCTTGTCCGGGGTCGTCTTCTTGTTCTTGTCGGTGGTGTAGAAGTGGCCGGTGCCGGCCGACGAAATCAGGCGGATCTTGTCGCGCTTGGAAGCCATGGGATTCTCCTCAGACCTTCTCGCCGCGCGCGCGGAGATCGGCGAGCACGGCTTCGATGCCGTTCTTGTCGATCGTGCGCAGTGCGTTGGACGAAACCCGCAGGCGCACCCAGCGATTCTCGGCGGGCACCCAGAAGCGGCGCTCGTGCAGGTTGGGCATGAAACGGCGTTTGGTCTTGTTGTTGGCGTGGGAGACGTTGTTACCGCTCGTCGTCCGCTTGCCGGTTACCTGGCAATGTCTTGGCATGAGTCAATCACCTGTGGTGTATGCGCTTCTGGGACCGCCCATGGCCTGGGCGGATGCGGCCCCGCGGTTCCGATGGTGCACCGTTACGCGGATCGGGATGCTGGTGCCTGTGCTTGCCACCGGACCGGCTCCGCGCGGAGGGTCTGACTGCCGGGATGCATTCCGGCGGGCGAGCTAGCCGCGCTTTATAGCCGATGGGCCGCGAATCGGCAAGTTTTTCGGTGTCCGGCAAGACACTTGCGGTGGCATGCGGGCGCGGGTTTCATTGCGCCGGAACGCCCACCGCCGCATGGCCCACTGCCGCTCAACCCTCGCCGCGTCCAGGGTCCCAGTGGTTGCGCGACTTGGCCCAGCCGCGGTGCTGCACGTCCAGCCACAGGCTGTAGATGGCGGTGAACGCGGGGAACAGGTTTTGCAGCACGCCGACCGAATCGGCCTTGGGCGAGAAGATGAAGTAGCTCAGGGTCATCGCGCTGCCGAGCATACTCATGTACCAGAACAGACGCGGGATCACCGGCCGGCCGGCGCGTTTGGAGGCGATGAACTGCACCACCCAGCGCGCGCCGAACATCAGCGCACCGGTGTAACCGATCAGCTTCCACGGAGTGATGTGGATGCCGGTCCAGTCCAGCCACAGGATTTCCTGGTTCATTCGCCGACAAACTCCTCGATGGCGGTTGGACGCGAGCGGCGGATCAGCCAGCCCACGCCGCGCAGGTCGACGATGCCGACCCACAAACGGTTCCACATGCCGTACTTCGACACCCCACGGGTGCGCGGACGGTGATTGACCGGCACGCTCAGTACCTGCCAGCCGTCGCGCTGGAACAGCGCCGGCAGGAAGCGGTGCATGTGATCGAAATAGGGCAGTTCCACGAACGCGGCGCGTTCGAACAGCTTCAACCCGCAGCCGGTGTCCGGTGTGGCGTCGCGCAGCACGCGCGAGCGCACCGCATTGGCGAGCTTCGACGACAGCCGCTTGATCGCATCATCGCGACGGTTCACGCGCCAGCCCGCGAAGCACTTGACCCGCGCATCCGCGCTATCGCGCGCGCACAGCAGCTTGGGAATATCGGCCGGGTCGTTCTGCCCGTCGCCATCGAGGGTGGCGATCCATGCAGCGCGTGCGGCCTTCACGCCATTGCGCACCGCGGTGCTCTGCCCGCTGCGGCGCGCATGCTGCAGGACCCGCAATTCCGGCATGTTCTCGCGTGCCGCGCACAGAGCCGCGAAGGTACCGTCGCGGCTGCGGTCGTCGACAAAGACCATCTCGAAAGCGAGCTTTCCGCGTAGCGCGGCCACGATCTCCTGCGCCAGCGCCGCCACGTTTTCTTCCTCATCGAACGCCGGCACCACCACGGACAGCTGGAGCTGGGAGGCGGTCATTTGTGCGGGGCTCCAAGGGACGGACTCGGCGCGACTGCGCGCGTGTGCGCGGCGAGGATCGCAGGGATTTCTGCGCTCCCGCCCCGACATTTTAGCGGATCGGGATGCAGCAGGCCATTCGCGCAGCGCGGTGCCGCGCTACCCGATGCTATCGTCGCGGCCGCGCGGCCGCCGTTGCAGTGCCGCGTCCAGGAGCATGCCATGCCAAGGATCCCCGCTACCTTCGTAAGCTCAGCGTCGCTGTGGCTGGCGCTGACGGCCCCGGCTGCAGCGCAGCCTGCCAATGACGCCTGGGCCGACAGCATCCAGATCACCGCCTTGCCGTTCGCCCCGGCGGCATTCTCGGCCGATGCGGCCACTTCGGCTGCGGGCGACCCGGCCCTGTTCTGCAAGCTCAGCGACGATGCCGACGGCGCGAAGACCGTCTGGTACGGCTACACCACCGGTGCGGCAACCGAATTCGTCGACATCGCAGCGGGCGGCTACGACAGCGTGGTGGGCGTCTACACCGGCAGCCCCGCCGACGGCTTCAGCCAGGTCGCCGGCGGTTGCAACGACGATGGCGGCGCGGCGCGCAGCGCGCGCATCCGTGGGCTCAGGCTCGCACCGTCGACCGCGTACGCGATCGTGATCGCCGCGGGCACCGCGGGCGTGGCGGCGAACAGCCTCGCGTTCAGCATGCAGGCCGCGCAGGTTTACGCGGTGACCACCACCGCCGATCTGGTCAGCGGCAGCTGCGGTGCAACCTGCAGCCTGCGCGACGCGATCGCGGCATCGAACCAGCAGCCCGGTGCGGTGCTGGTGCCGCCAGGCATCTATGCACTGGTCCTCGATGGCGTCGGCGAAAACGGCAACTTCAGCGGCGATCTCGACGTGCGCGCCGGCATGGGCATCCATGCAGTGGGCAACGGCGAGGTGGTGATCGACGGCAGCAATCTGGATCGCGCACTGCACATCGACCCGACCGACACCGGCGCACACACGGTGGCGCTGAGCGGCCTGACACTGCGCAATGGCAACGCCGGATTCGGCGACGGTGGCGCGCTCTACAACGAGGCCAGCAGCGCCTCGCCGCTGCCGACCCACGATTACGTCGACCTCGCGCGGATGGTGCTGGAGAACAATCGCAGCAACCTCAACGGCGGCGGCGCGCGGCTCAACGGGATCGCCGCGATCAGCCAGTCGCGGATCAGCAGCAACACAGCCGGCAGCAGCGGCGGCGGCCTGTCGTTCGCCGGTCCCGTGGCACAGGTCCTGCGCTGGCGGGTGGCACGCAGCACGGTGTCGGGCAACGCCAGCCTGTCGATGGGTGCGGGCGGTGGTGGCGGGATCCACACCATCACGCTCGCCGCCAGTCTCGAAGGATCAACGATCAGCGGCAACACCGCGCAGTTCCACGGCGGCGGCGTACTGGTCACCCAGCAGGGCAGCCTGGCGATCCTCGACAGCACGATCGCGCAGAACCGCGCCGGCAGCAGCGGTGGCGGATTGCGCCACGAAGCCGTGACGGTGACGGCAGCCAACAGCGCGCTGGCCGGCAATGAGATCGGCAGCAACACGATCAGCTTCACCCAGGACTGTGCCACGCCGCTGCCGGCGCCCACGTTTACCGGCACATTCGTCACCAGCGAGACCGACTGCGGCTTCACCAGCGCAAACGGCGTGGTGGTGGGATCGACGCTGCTGGACGCCCTGGCGGACAACGGTGGGCCGACCAAGACCCATCGTCCGCTACCGGGCAGTCCGCTGATCGACAGCGGGCCGTCGACGGGCTGCCTCGCGACCGACCAACGTGGCGTCGCACGGCCGCAGGATGGCGACTCCAATGGCATCAGCGCCTGCGATCGCGGCGCCCATGAAGTCGCGACCGCCGAGGTCGATGTGGTGTTCGGCGACGGCTTCGAGCTGACAGCGCCGCCACCGTGATGCGCCGCCGGGGCGCCTCGCATTCAGCCCCGCGACGGGTCGAGCACCCGCAGCCAGTCCGATTCAAGCTGATCAAAAGCGCCATTGGTGGCGGCCAGAAACACCAGCGTGCCGCCGGTCAGCGGCACGCTGCGTCCCTGAAAGCCCGCCTGCTGGAAGTCCATGCGCGCCGATTCCACGCGGCCTGGCACGTAGTAGATGGTCACCGGCCCGCTCGGTTGCTGGCTGACCAGATGCACGGAGAGGTCGCGGCCGAGTTCGCACAGCTTCACGTAGTGCACGGCTTCCGGCACCGCGTCGAGGATCACGCCGGTGCGCGCGAACAGCGCGCGCAGCTGCGAGGGCGCGACCTGCGCCATGCGCGCGGTGGCATCGGACTCGTGGGTCAAGGTGTGCTCCACGGCCAGATCCGGCAGTGCATGCACCGGTGCACTCGACGACAGGAACAAACCCAGCCCGCCCACCGCCATGGCGAACACCGCCGCGATTCGCCACACCGGTGAGGCCGAGCGCGAACGCGCACGCACCGGATGCCGCGCCTCGGTGGTCTGGCGCAGCAGGATCGATTCGACCAGATCCTCGGGTACCGGCACCTGCAGCGCACGCAGCAGGCGCGCCTCGAACACCGGGTCATCGGCACCGTCGTGTGGCGCGCCGAACGGGATCACATTGTGATTGTCATGCAAACTCATGGGATTCTCCTGCTGCTCCACCGGCCAGCATGGCTTTCAATTTCTGCCGCGCGCGGAACAGTTGGGTCATTACCGCCTGCGGCGTGATGCCCAATTCGCGCGCGATCTCCTCGCAACTGCAGCCGCACATCACCTGCATCAGCAGCGGCTCGCGGTATTTGCGCTCCAGGCGCGCGATAGCGCGCCGCAGCAGATTGTCCTCACTGGCATCGTCCGGTGCCTGGATCAGCCCATCGTCGTCGGGCAGCGGTGCGAGCTGATCGTCGATCGACTCGATCGCCGGCGTCTTGCGCTCGTAAAGTCTGGCGTGCTCACGACGCAGGATGGTGATCAGCCACGCTTTGGCCGCGGCGGTGTTGCGCAGATCGTCCAGCGAGCGCCACGCGCGCAGGTAAGTCTCCTGCACCAGGTCGTGGGCAAGCGTGGGATTGCGGCACAGCCAGTGGCCGAAACGGTACAGATCCGCCGAGGTAGCGCGCACCAGCGCGTCGAATTGGGCTTGTTTGGCGGCCATGTCCCGACTCTGACCGGCCGGCCGTCGATTGCCTTTCAGCGGATCCGTTCGAGGATGCCGTCGAGCTCGTCGAGACTGAAGTACTCGATCACGACCTTGCCGCGACCGGCCTTGCCGGACTGGATCGACACCCGCGCGCCGAGCTTCTCGGCCAGCTGGCGCTCGAGCTGGGCGACGTTCGGATCGACGACCGGGTGCGGCAGGCCGTTGCCGCGCGCGCCGTTGCTGCGTCCGGGCTTGCCGTCGCCGGCTGCATCGTGGGCCTTGCGCGCGCGCTCTTCGAGCTCGCGCACCGACCAGCCGTTGTCGACAGTGGCCAGTGCCAGGCGGCGCGCTTCGGCGGCCGGCAGGGTCAGCAGGGCACGCGCATGGCCCATCTCCAGCCGATGCGCTTCGAGCAGCTGCTTGATGTCGGGCGGCAGGTCGAGCAGGCGCAGCATGTTGCTGACCGCCGCACGCGAACGGCCGACGGCTTCCGCGGCCTGCTGGTGGGTGAGGGTGAATTCGTCGATCAGGCGCTTGAGCGCTGCGGCTTCTTCCAGCGGATTGAGATCCTCGCGCTGGATGTTTTCGATCAGGGCCATCGCGATGGTCGCCTGATCGGGCACATCGCGCACCACGCAGGGAACTTCCATGAGATCGGCCAGCTGGGCTGCGCGCCAGCGGCGCTCGCCGGCGATGATCTCGTAGCGATCGCGGGCGACCGGACGCACCACGATCGGCTGGATCAGGCCTTGTGCGCGGATCGAGTCGGCCAGCTCCTGCAGGCGATCGGGATCCATGCCGGTGCGCGGCTGGTAGCGACCCGGCTGGATCGAACCCACGGCCAGCGTGCGCAGCTCGCCGCTGGCGTTCGTGTCGCTGCCGGCTCCCCCGCCAGTATCGATGCCCAACAGGGCATCCAGGCCACGACCGAGTTTCGATTTTTTTGCAGCGGACATCGTGGCTTCCGTCAGGCGGCGCTGGTTTCGGTCTTGCCGGCGCCGCGCTCGCGCCGCAGCACCTCGCCGGCCAGGCCCAGATAGGCGATCGCACCGCGCGACTCGCGGTCGTACTGCGAGATCGGCAGGCCATGGCTGGGCGCCTCGGCCAGGCGCACGTTGCGCGGCACGATGGTGCGGTAGACCTTGTCGCCGAAATGCTTGGTCAATTGTGCCGAGACCTCGTTACCGAGATTGTTGCGCACGTCGTACATGGTGCGCAGCAGGCCTTCGATCTCGAGCTCCGGGTTGAGCCGCGCCTTGACCGCCTTGACCGTGTTGAGCAGCGCGGTGAGACCTTCGAGCGCGAAATACTCGCACTGCATCGGAATCAGCACGCCCTGTGCTGCGGTCAGCGCGTTGAGCGTGAGCAGCGACAGCGCCGGCGGGCAGTCGATCAGGATGAAGTGGTAATTCGCGCGCACCGGTTCGAGCACCTGGCGCAATCGCGTCTCGCGCGCGATCTCGTCCATCAGCTTGATCTCCACCGCGGTCAAATCGCCATTGCCCGGCAACAGGTCGAAGCCGGCGCTGGTGGTGCGCAGCGCGCGTTCCAGCGGCACTTCTTCGAGCAGCACCTCGCAGCCGTTGGGCTTGGCCGCGGCCTTGTCCACGCCGGAGGCCATGGTCGCATTGCCCTGCGGATCGAGATCGATCAGCAGAACCTTGCGGCGCGCCTCGGCCAGTGCTGCGGCGAGATTGACGGCGGTGGTGGTCTTGCCGACCCCACCCTTCTGGTTGGCAATGGCGATGATGCGCGACATGAAAGACTTCAGACCGGCTGGACGCCTGCTGCTGCGATGGAACCAATCACCCCGGGAATCGGGGGCCGGCCGGACGAAAGGTCCGGCGGGATATCTACTCGGGAACCGGCGCGGAGTGCCGCGCGCGAAAAATCGAAATCAGGACTGCCTTAGTACCACCAAAAAGCGTCCCGCGTCCAAGCCGGGAACGGTAATTCCGTGTGACGCGAGCACCGACCAGCCTGCCGGAAGGCCGATCCGCTCGTCTTCCCAGCCCGGGCCCTTCATCGCCAGAAGCTCGCCCGCAGGCGCCAGCCAGCGCGCGGCCAGACGGGCAAGCTCGGGCAGCGGTGCCAGCGCCCGCGCGACGACGCAGTCCAGCGGCGCGGCGCAATCCGCGCCCTCGGCACGCGCCTGCACGATCTCGACGTTGTCCAGCGACATCCGGCGCGCGGCCTCGCGCAGGAAGCGGGCCTTCTTGCCATTGGCCTCAACCAGCAGCACGCGGCGCTGCGGGGCCACGATCGCCAGCGGAATGCCCGGCAGCCCGGCACCGGTGCCCAGATCGGCGATGGTCTGCCCATGCACGTAGGGCGCGATCGCGAGGCTGTCGAGCAGGTGTCGCGGCACCATCTGCGCGGGCTCGCGCACCGCGGTGAGGTTGTAGGTCGCGTTCCAGCGCACCAGCAGCTCGAGATAGTCGAGCAGGCGCGCGCGCGCAGCGGCAGCGACGTCGAGGCCGAGCGTCTGGATGCCGGCGGCAAGCGACGCATCGAGGGTGGAACGATCGGTCACCTGGGCTTGGCCGTTGACGGGGCGCGGAGTATCCGCGCCGTGGCGCTCAAGGTCCAGCGCGCGCGCTGCCCGCCCTCAGGCGTTCGCCACCCGCTCGCTCAGAGCTGGGCGCCGCGACTGAGTTCGCTGCGGGTGACCAGCAGCCCGTGCGGGCGCAGACGCTGATTCATCGCGGTCTTCACCGCGGCGTTGAACTCGCCGGCGTCGAGGGTGGCAAGCCAAGGGGCCAGATCATCCAGCGCGGCGTGGGTGGATTCCAGCACGAAGTCGTCCAGATGATCCGCGCGCGGGTCGGCCTGTGCGGGTTCGATCACCTGATACCACAGCCCGCCACCAACCCGCAGCGCGGTGTCTTCGCGGGTCAGCTGCACCTCGGGGAAGCGCACCGCGCGGCCGGTCAGGCTCATGCGATGCGCCACTGATTCGATCAAGGGCACAATCCAGTGCACGCCGGGCGCCAAAGTCCGCTTGTATTCCCCAAAACGGTGCACAGTGAAGGCTTGGCCCCGCGGCACGCGCTGGATTGCGAGGGCGAGCAGCACGCAGGCAGCTGTCAGGAGCAACATTGAGGCGGTCATAACTGTTTTTGCTCAGGTACTTGCATCATCTTTCTAACAACGTTTGTGAGGATTGTCCAGCAGTCCTGCGACCCGTACAGGATCGCCGACGAATCCCTAACACGCCTTGAACAACCGAGCATGCACGGCGGCAGCACTTCATTTTGTGACCCCGTGCCCAACCTCTGCGGCCAGCGGCGTGGGCCTCTCAGGGCAATGACGTCCGAAGTACGCGCCGCAGCGCGCCCTGGATCACGCCACCGGCACTCGCGCTGCGCCCGCTCAGGGCAACAGGGCGTTGAAATCGATCTCGCTCAACGGGCGCGGCTCACCGAGATAGTGGCCCTGGGCCATCTCCACCCCGCACTCGCGCAGTGCGGTGAGGGTCGCGAAGCTGTCGACGTGTTCGGCGATCACCTTCAGGTTGAGCGACTTCGCCAACTGGGTGATCGACTGCACCATCTTCAGATCAAGATCCGATGCGGCCATGCCTTCGACGAAACTGCCTTCGATCTTGACGAAGTCGACCGGCAGGTGCCGCAGGTGGGTAAACGAGGAGAACCCGGTGCCGAAATCGTCCAGCGCAAAGCGGCAACCAAGTCCCTTCATGGTCTGGATGAAGCGCCGCACGTTGTGCAGGCTCTGCATCTCGGAGGTTTCGGTGATCTCGAACACCAACTGTCCGGGCGCGGCGTGCGCGGCGCGCACCGCGTCGGCGATCAGCTTGAGGGTCTCGGGATCGGCGAGCGTCTGGTTGGACAGGTTCACGTTGAACGAGACCCGATGCGCCCAGCGCTTCAGACCGGCCAGGTGGCGCAAGGCACGGGTGATGATCCACAGATCGATCCGCGGCATCATGCCGACCCGCTCGGCCAGCGGCACGAACACGCCCGGACTGATCTGCTCGCCGTTCTTGCCGATCATGCGGATGAGCAGTTCGAACAGATACGGCTGGCCGCTGCCGTTGCCATTCAGGCGCCAGCCATGACGCGCCACGATCTGGCTCTCGTCGGTGGGTATCGCGCTCAGCGGCACGATCGGCTGGATCTCGAACAGGAAGCGGTCTTCCTCGATCGCACTACGGAAGCGCTCGTTCCAGCCGGCCTCCAGTTCGCGCGCGACGCGCATCTCGTACTCGCCGACGTAGATCTGGGTCTGGTCGCGGCCGCGCTGCTTGGCCAGCTTGCACGCCACCCGCGAGCGCTCCAGCGTGTATTCCGCGCTCGGCGTCTCGCGCGAGACCACCGATACGCCGACCGAGACCGACGCATGGCGACGGATGCCGTTGGTCATGTAGTGGCACTGGTGGGCCAGCTCGCGGAATCCGTCGGCGATGGTGAACAGGTTGTCCAGCTGCACGGCAGTCAGCAGCAGGGCGATGCGATCGCCCTCGAGCCGGGCCAGCACGTCGCCATCGCGCAGGCGACGCGAATACTGCACGCCCAGATCGACCACCAGCTGATCCGACACGCTCTGGCCACCGGCGTCCATGATGTGGGTGAAGCGATCGATGTCGACGTAGAGCACCGCCGCGTAGCCACCGTGTTCGCGACGACGCGCGACTTCGTTGGCCAGAGCGGTGTTGAAGAAGCGCGCGTTGTACAGGCCGGTCAGCTGGTCATGGGCCAGCTCCCAGCGCAGGCGGTCGGCGCTCTTGCGTTCGGAGATGTTGCGGAACACCACCACCGAACCTTCGCGGCGACCACCGATAGCCAGCGGCAACACCGAGCACTCGACCGGCAGCGGCTCGCCCTGCCTGGTCCAGAATACGGTCTCGTGGTTCTTCAGCGCATCGCCGGCGGCATATGCGCGGCTGAGCACGGCCTCGTCGGGCGCCGGCGCGCGGCCATCGTCGGCCGCCTGCTGGAACAGCGCGTGCGCGGCCTTGCCGACCACCTGCGATTCGTCGGCGTAGCCGAGCAGGCCGATGCCGGTCGGGTTGACGAAGGTCACGATGCCGGCGGCATCGACGCCATACACGCCATCGCCGACCGAGCCGAGGATGCCGTCGAGTCGCTGCTTTTCTTCGGCGACGCGCTTTTGCATCTGGATCTGGCGCGCCAGCGAGCCGACCCGGGCCAGGAACAGCTCCTTGGCTTCGTTCTTGAACATGCACTCGACCGCGCCGGCCTCCAGGCAGCGCTTGATCACATCTTCACGATAGGTGCCGGTGATGATCGCCAGCATGGTGTGCGCGGCGGCCTTGCTGTTGTGCAGGCGACTGCACAGTTCGTCGCCGTCGCCGTCGGGCAGGAAGTAGTCGATCACGGCCAGATCGAAACGACCGTCGTGGCCTTTCGCATAGCCCTCCTCGACGGTGCTGGCGACTTCGGTGGCGTAACCGTTGCGCTCCAGCAGCTGCTTGTAGGCCAGGCGCACGCTGGCCGAGTCGTCGACGAACAGCACGCGGATGCCATTGGCAGGCTTGTGCTCACCCGGCGCTGGCGCCTGCCCGGCATCCGGCGCCAGTTGGCGCATGGCCGTGGGGATGCGCGCGAACTGCGCCCACGGAATGTGCTGGGTGTCGGGCCTTGCCGCGACCAGCAGCTCGATCTCGGTCGACTTCTCATGCGCGAGCAGCAGCAGCGCCAGCGGCGATTCCTGCGGCGTGCGCAGGTAGGCGAGCAGCTCCAGGTACTCGCGGGTCGGCCGCGAGGGCGCACCGAGCATCAGCAATCGATATCCCTGGCCCAGGCGCGCGGCGTCCTGCAGGTGCTCAAGTGCCTCGGAATAGCTGCGCAGCTCCGCCCACTTGTCGACCTGCGCGGCCTGCAGGGTGCGGGCGAGCAGATGCAGCAAGGTGGCCGAGCGCTCGACGACGAGGATGCCGGACATGCGGTCCTGAATTGGTTTCAACCACGGAAGGGCAGCCGGACGCCCTTGTTCGTCCTGCCACCAAGGCCCGCAATATCACCCGTGTGCAGCAGGCATTGCAAGTCGTTTCGAGCATGCTCCACGAGCCCGGCTGCCGCATCGCAGGAGTCATCGCGTACTCTTGACGGCCCACCACCCTGCCGGTGCGCACGCCCATGTCCTATCCCGCCAGTCGCCCTCGCCGCATGCGCCGCGACGGCTTTTCGCGCCGCCTGATGCGCGAAACCGTAGTCACCCCCGACGACTTGATCTGGCCGGTGTTCGTGCGCGAAGGCAGCAAGCTGCGCGAACCGATCGCCTCGATGCCTGGCGTGACCCGCTACAGCATCGACGAGCTGCTGATCGCGGCCGGCGAAGCGCAGGCGCTGGGCATCCCGGCGATCGCGCTGTTTCCGGTCACTCCATTGGAAGCTAAAACCCTGGATGCGCGCGAAGCGTGGAATCCACACGGGCTGGCGCAGCGCGCGATGCGCGCGCTCAAGCAGGCCTATCCGGAACTGGGCGTGATCACCGACGTGGCGCTGGATCCATTCACCACCCACGGCCAGGACGGCCTGATCGACGACTCCGGCCATGTGGTCAACGATGAGACGGTCGCCGCGCTGGTCAAGCAGGCGCTGTCGCATGCGGCCGCCGGCGCCGACATCATCGCACCCTCGGACATGATGGACGGGCGCATCGGCGCGATCCGCGATGCGCTCGAAGCCGCAGGCCACATCCACACCCGCATCCTTGCCTACAGCGCGAAGTACGCGTCGAGCTTCTACGGCCCGTTCCGCGACGCGGTCGGCTCGGCGGGCAATCTGGGCAAGGCCAACAAGTACACCTACCAGATGGACCCGGCCAACAGCGACGAAGCCCTGCACGAGGTGCAGCTGGACCTCGACGAGGGCGCGGACATGGTGATGATAAAGCCCGGACTGCCGTACCTGGACATCGTGCGGCGGGTCAAGGACCAGTTCGGCGCGCCGACCTTCGTCTACCAGGTCAGCGGCGAGTACGCGATGCTCAAGGCCGCCGGCGCGCAAGGCTGGATCGACGAGCGCGCCTGCGTATTGGAGTCCCTGCTCAGCATCAAGCGTGCCGGCGCCGACGCCATCCTGACCTACTTCGCGGTGGATGCCGCGCGCTGGTTGCGCGGCTAAGACCCAGCCGCAACGCCGTCCCGCTGCAGCTTCGCGCCACACCGGCGTATGCTCGGGCATCGACGACCGCGGACCGCAAACCATGCTGGAGAACCCCCAGACCATCGCCGAAGCGCCGATCGAGATCGCACGCTATGCGGTGTTCGGCGAGCCGATCGCGCACTCGCGCTCGCCGGCGATCCATCGCCAGTTCGCGCAACAGACGCACATCGCATTGCGCTACGACGCGATCGCAGCGGGCGCTGGGATGTTCCCGCGCGCACTGGCGCGATTCGCCGCCGACGGCGGCCGTGGCGCCAACATTACCCTGCCGCTGAAAGCCGAGGCCTATGCCCTATGCCGTAGCCTTGGCGCACATGCGCAGCGCAGCGGCGTGGTCAACACCTTGAGCCGCCGCGACGATGGCAGCTGGCACGGCGACAATACCGATGGCACCGGCCTGGTGGTCGACATCACCGAGCGCCATCGCTGCGACCTGCGTGGACGGCGCACCCTGGTGCTGGGGGCCGGCGGCGCGGCACAAGGCGTGCTTGCCGCCCTGCTGGATGCCGGCGTGGAGCAGATCGTGATCGCCAACCGCAGTCCTGAACGCGCCGATGCGCTGGCCGACCGGATCGGCGAGCCTCTGCGCGTGCATAGCGCCTATTGGGACGCACTCGGCGAGGCGGGCGCTTTCGACTTCGTGCTCAACTGCACCGCGGCCGGGCACCACGGTGCTGCGCTCGACGTGCCGTTTGCGGTGATCGCACCACGCGCGCTGGTCTACGACATGAACTATGGTGCGGCCGCGATCGGCTTTATCGCCTGGGGTCGGGCCACTGGCAGCGCGCACGTATTCGACGGGCTCGGCATGCTGGTCGAGCAGGCTGCCGCTGCATTCCACCTGTGGCACGGTGTGCGCCCTGACACCGCGCCGGTCTACCAGTCCCTGCGTTCGCAGGTCAGCGCATGAACGACGCCCTGTTCCACTTCGCCGAGCCCGGCGACTGGGAATCGGCGCGCGCCAGCGGCGAATACGCACCACCCGGTCTGGCCAGCGAGGGCTTCATCCACGCAGCCACCGCCGAGCAGGTCCCCGGCGTCATCGCGCGCCATCTGCGCGGGCGCGGTCCGCGCGTGCGACTGACCCTCGAAGCCGACGCCCTGCGAGCGCTGCTGGTGTTCGAGTGGAGCACCGCCAGCAACGGGTTGTATCCGCACCTGTTCGGTCCGATCCCGCTGGCCGCGGTGGTCGCCGCCGAACCCTTCGATCCCGACAGCAGCGCATGAGCGGGACTGCCAGCGCGCCGCTGCGCGCGCTGGGCGCTGGCCGCTTCGCCTGCCGCAGCGGTTGCGGAGCGTGCTGCATCGCGCTGTCGATCTCCTCGCCGATACCAGGCATGGCGCACGGAAAGCCCGCCGGCGTGCGCTGCGTGCAGCTCACCCAGGCCAACACCTGCGCGATCTTTGCCGATCCCACGCGGCCAGCCGTGTGCGCGAGCCTGCGGCCGGAACCTGCGATGTGCGGCGACTCGGCAGCGCAGGCGCTGGCCAACATCGCCGCGCTGGAGGCCGCGACCGCGCCGCAATCCGTGGGCGCTGCCATGGCAGCGACCGGAGTCGCGGCAACAGCGAAGGGCGCAGTCGCCGGCATGCCGGCTGCCACGGATTGAATCGCTGGCGATGGCAGCACTTGTGGGA
>JBBSDI010000044.1:0-16099 GCA_038249585.1 Lysobacterales bacterium
CATCGGCGGTGTGCGCTGGGGCGCGGCACTGGGTTTGCCACCGGCCCAGGCCACCGCCGAGCTGGTGCTTGCCGTCATCCCGAGCCTGCTCGGCTGGTGCGCGCTGTTGCTGCCGGGCCCAACCCAGCCGCTGCTCGCGCTGTGGCTGGGCATCGCGGTGTTCGGCATCATGGATGTGCGCGAGGGCGCGCGCGGCACGTGGCCGCGCTGGTATTCGCGTCAGCGCCTGATCCTCACCGTACTGGTGCTGCTGTGCCTGGCGGCCGGCGTGCTGGCTGAGTAGCTGCCGCTTGCGCTCAGCTGCGCGGTCGGATCAGGCCCAGCGCTTCTAGCTTGATCAGCACCTGCTGCACGGCCTGTGCGGGCGTGCAGTCGCCGGCGTCGATGCGCAGGTCCGGCGCCAGCGGTTCCTCGTAGGGATCGCTGATCCCGGTGAACTGCGGAATTTTGCCAGCGCGCGCGAGTGCGTACAGACCCTTGCGGTCGCGCCGCTCGCATTCGTCCAGCGCGGTTGCGACGTGCACTTCGACGAACACGCCGTACTGGCCGACCATCTCGCGGATCGCAGCACGCGACTCGGCATAGGGCGCGATCGGCGCGCACAGCGCGACGCCGCCATTCTTGACGATCTCACTGGCCACGTAGCCGATCCGGCGCACGTTGAGGTCGCGATGCTCGCGCGAAAAGCCCAGCTCGCTGGACAGGTGCCTGCGCACCAGGTCGCCATCGAGCAGGGTCACCGCGCGCCCGCCGATCTCGAGCAGGCAGACCAGCAGGCCGTTGGCGATGGTCGATTTGCCCGCCCCTGACAGGCCGGTCAACAACACCGCAAAGCCCTGGCGGTTGCGCGGCGGGTGGCTGGCACGCAATTCCTCGGCGACTTCCGGGAAGGTGAACCAATCGGGGATCTCCAGCCCATCGAGCAGGCGCTCGCGCAGGTCGGTGCCGGACAGGTTCAGCACGGTTTCGCCACTGGCGACTTCGCTGACCGCAACGTAGCGGGCGCGCTCGCGCACGTAGACCATCTCCTCGAACGGCACCATCTGCACGCCGAGCTCGTCCTGGTGGGTAGCCACCAGTTCCTGCGCGTCGTAAGGCCCGTAGAACGCCTTGCCATTGGCATCGTTACCGGGACCGGCATGGTCGCGTCCGACGATGAAATGCGAGCAGCCGTGGTTCTTGCGGATGATCGCGTGCCACAAGGCCTCGCGCGGCCCGCCCATGCGCATGGCCAGGCCCAGCAGCGACAGCGAGGTGCTGCGCTCTGGATACCGCACCAGCACTTTTTCGTAGCAACGCACGCGCGTGTAGTGGTCGACATCGCCCGCCTTGGTCATGCCCACCACCGGATGGATCAGCAGGCTAGCCTGCGCCTGCTGCGCGGCGCGGAAGGTCAGCTCCATATGCGCGCGATGCATGGGATTGCGGGTCTGGAACGCAACCACCCGGGTCCAGCCGAGGCGTTCGAATCGCGCGCGCAATGCCGCCGGCGTCTCGCGCAGATGCTGGAAATCGTAATGACGCGGCGCCTCGAAACCGCGCACCCGACCGCCCACATAGACCCGAGCCGTGGCGCGCAGCAGGTGCCGCACCCCGGGATGGCGCTCATCAAGGGTGCCGAACACCGCTTCGGCCTCGGCTTCGCGGTCCGCCGACCAGGCCTGTGGCGCATCCAGTACGGCCAGAGTCACGCCTTCGGGATCGCGCAAGGCCAGGCCGCCGGCGGCAACCGCACGCTCGGCCAGTTCGGCGCCCATGTCGAGGCTGATCGGCAGCGGCCACAGAGTGCCGTCGGCCAGCCGCAGTTCGCTGCACACGCGTTCGTGGTCGGCCCGCCCCATGAAGCCTGCCAGTGGCGAAAAGGCGCCCGACAGCAGCATTTCGAGGTCGCACAGGTGGCGCGGGGAAAGGTCCAGCGCCGGCAGACCGGCGGCTGCCGCGCGCGCCTGTACGAGCGCCTCGGCCGGGATCATCAGGTCGACGAGGTGCCCGCCATGCGCGGCGATCAAGTGGGTCATTGCAGCAAACCAGAGCGGAGAAACGATCAGTATACGGTGCCGGTGGGCCAGCGCCGGCCAGGGCTGCAACCCACTGGCGCCTGAACCGCTGTGCACGCCGGGTTTGCGTCGCGCGCCCTGCGCGAGGACAATACGCGGCCAATCCGGCCCGGCCTGCGTCGGCGCCATCGCCGCACGCTGCCCTTTCCCCAGGAGTATTCATGAGCCAGTTCCTCCGTAAGTCCCTGCTTGCCGCTGCGGTCGCCGTGGCGGTCGCCGCGCCCGGCGCGCAGGCCGTCGACACCCTGACCACCGAGAAAGACAAGATCAGCTACATGGTCGGCATGGACATGGCTGGTGGCCTGCAGCCGATCAAGGACGAGATCGACCTCGCGGTCGTCATGCAGGCGTTGACGACCTCGCTGGACGGCGGCAAGGCGCTGCTGTCGGCCGAAGAGCAGCAGACCATTCGCCAGTCGTTCATCCAGCGCATGCAGGGCAAGCAGGAAGAGCAGCGCAAGACCGTGGCCGAAACCAACAAGTCCGCCGGCGACACCTTTCTTGCAGCCAACAAGTCCAAGGCGGGCGTGAAGTCCACCGCGTCGGGCCTGCAGTACCAGGTGATCACCGAGGGCAAGGGTGCCAAGCCGGTCGCCACCGACACGGTCAAGGTGCACTACGTCGGCACCCTGCTCGATGGCAACAAGTTCGACAGCTCGATCGACCGCAACGAGCCGGCGCAGTTTCCGCTCAATGGCGTGATCGCCGGCTGGACCGAAGGCCTGCAACTGATGACGGTTGGCAGCAAGTACAAGTTCTGGATTCCGGGCAGTCTCGCCTATGGCGACCGCGGCCGTCCGGGTATCGAGCCGAACGCAATGCTGACCTTCGAAGTCGAGCTGCTCGAGATCGTGGCACCGACTGCGGCGGCGCCTGCACCAGCTCCGCAGCAGTAGATTCCGCGGCGCACACGGCGCGCCGTTGATCCAGGCAACGCAAGGGCCCCGGCAGTCGATGCCGGGGCCTTTTGGTTTTCTGGTGGGCGTGTTTCAGGCTCGGCGCCGCCAGCCACGCAGCGCGCGTCGCAGGTACAGCCATGGCAACCAGCCGGCGCCCTCGCGGACGCGCATCCAGTGCGGATCGGGCAGCAGCAGCTCGCGCAACCAGCGCGCCTGGGCCCGGCGATCGGGCAGGGTGCCGAAGTCGAACCACAGACGCTGTGTTGGCGTCAGCGACCCCAGCAACCGAGCCGCGCGCTCGCTGTTTGCCGCAAGCTGCATGCGGGCTGTCGCGGCGGCATCCAGTTCAGTGCCGAACAAGGCCCGACTGGCCTGGAGCGCATGCAGCAGGATGCTCGCGACCCCGCCGTCGATGGCGCGCGCTGCGGCACGGGTCTGGGTCGCGGGTACTGCCAGGCAGTGCAGGTCGTAAAGCCAGATCGCGCGCGGCTCGTGCGCGTGATGCCCCAGCAGATGCAGTGCAGCGAGCAGTAGCGAGTCTGCGCGATCGGGCATGCGGATCGCGTCGTGCGCGATGCTGCGTGCATGCAGCGCATCGAATCCCAGTGCAGCCGCGAGCAACGGCTGCGACAGGACGCGTCGATGCAGGTCGATGCGCGCCGGCGCATCCGGCGCGCGATAGCTGCGTTCTGGCTGCAGCCATTCGCCATCGGCCGCGGCGATCACCTGCCAGCCGCGTGCGCGCAGCACGCCATCGGCAGCCGTGAACCGATCCGCTGCGACCCACACATCGGCGTCGCCGCGCACGCGGGTGCCCGGATCGGGATACAGGGTGCGCGCGAGCGCCTCGCCCTTGATCAGCAGGCTATCGATGCCGGCGGCGGTCAATGCGCCAAGTGCGGCGTCGATCGGTGCACGGGTAGCCAGTTCCGCTGCGGCGAATGCGGCGCGACGCTGGCGCAGACGTGCATCGATCGCGATCGGCGCCGGCCCGCGGCCTGCCGCCAACGCGGCGGCGGCGAGGCCGTCCAGACCGTGCGCGGCCAGAAGATCGGCGTCAGCGGTTTGCCAGTCGTGGGTGCACATCGCCAGCGGGTCGGCCAGCCACGCACCCAGTGCGAGCGGCAGCGGTGGCAGCGGTGGCAGCGGTGGTGCTTGGGGTGCAGCCATCAGGACAGTGTGCAGGGGCTCGACGACGCATGCTACGGCGCGCCGCGCGCGCACGACAGGGTTTGCCGCCGATGCTGCGCTGCGCGCGGCGTTGCAGGTTGAAAACCCTCGTCAACTGGCGGGCCGCGCAAGGCGCACGTGGTAAAGTCCGGGGCACATGTTTGTCCACAGCGACTGCATCGCCATGGCCTGTGCTCCTTTGTTGCGCATCACCTTCAGCCTGCTGCTGACGCTCTGCTGCGCCATGCAGTCGGCCACAGCGCAGACGCTGCCCGCGTGGTTCGACGCCAGCGCGTCGACGCGCACCAACGCGGCCAATGCAGCGCGAGACGGTGCGCCGCCAGGCGATGCCGCGCAGGTGATGATCGCCGCCGGCGACGACGCCGCGCACACCGTGCTGGCGGTGGTGGATGCCTACAACCGCTGCGATGCGGTATTCGACAGTGTGCGTGCGGCGGTTACGCTGGCCCCGGATCGTGCGGGCGATATCGTGCAGGCGGCGGCTTCTGCCACCCGCTGCCCGTGCAGCGGCGAGACTTTGTGGCAGCGCTCGCGCCTGGAGCGCCGCATCCGCATCGAGCAGCGCCGCGATCCGGTGCTGGTCGCTCCACTGTGCGGCTGTGCTGCGGCCGGCGCAGAAGCCGCGGTGGCAGTGGTGCCGGAGCGCGCCGACGAAGTAGTCGAGGCCGCACTGGCCGCGGGCCGCCGCGCGAGTGCGGTCGTCGACAGCCTCGGGCGCATCGGCGACGATCGCGGTCCTGCTGCGACGTCCAAAGGCGCAATCGAAAGCGCACTGGAACGCGCACTGGACGGCGCACTGGTGCGCGTCGACGCACGGCGCTGCGAACGTGACGTGGTAGCCGATGATGCCTTCGCCCCGGAACCGCTGTGGCGCGCCGGCACGCTGTCGCCAGACGACCTGGGCGTTGAGCCCGGCTGCGCCAGCGACGCTGGCGATCGCGACCAGGACGGGGCCGGTTCCGACCTCGCGCTCGCCGGCTATGTGGCGTCTTCCGGTGACCGCGTGCTGGTGCTGCGCAATACGACGCGCAGTCCGATCGACCTTGCCGCTGGCAACTATCTGCTGGAACTGAGCTTTCCCGGCGTGGCGCCGGCCGGCCGGCGCATTGCGCTTGGCGGTCGGGTCGAGCCGGGCGCCGCATTCGTGGTCGCTGGTCGCGGCGTGGCCGCAGCATGGCGCGAACGCGCCGATCAGATCGTCGCCGGTGGATTGCTGGCGCCTGGCGATGCGGTTGTGCTGCGGCGCGGGCTCGAACGCGATGGCTGCGAATGCAGCGTGGCGAGCGTTGCCGGTGCGGCCAATGGACTGGGTCCTGCGGGTGCCGACTGGTTGGCACAGCAGGCCGGCATCGGCGCCGCTGCCGCACCGATGCAGATCGCCGATCGGATCGGGCAGGTGCGGCCGGAAACCTTCGCGCGCGCGGACTGGCGCTCGCCGATTGCGGCCACCCCGCTGCAGCTTGCCCGCGTGCGCGGCGCATGCGATGCACCGCGCAGCGTGGACGGGCCATTCATCCCCGGCGCGCCATGGCAAGCTGCCGACGGCGGGGCCTACGCTGCAGCGGTTTGCGCATCTACCCCGGCCACCCTGCTGCTGGCACGGATCGATGCGTGGGCTCCGCCGGCCGACGGCGAGGCGCCCGCACGTGCGGTGCAGGTGTTCAACGGCACCGGCGTGGATGTCGACCTCGCCGCCGAGGGTTACGTGCTGGAGCTGTTTGCCGACGGCGCGCGCGAGCCGGCGCGGGTGATCCCGCTCAGTGGCAAGTTGGTGCAGGGAGAAAGCTTTCTGGTGGCCTCGAACGGAGTGCCCGCGACCATCCAGCGCGACGCCCGTGCGCTCAGCGACGATCTGGCGCAGCGTGCCCTGGACGCGGTCGTGCTGCGCCGGATCGCCACCGGGGTCGGTGGCATCTGCCGCGCCGACGTATACGCCGCTGCGGCCGAGGTTGGCGCGCCGCCGATCGTGATCGCCGCGGCACCAGAGGCCTTGCCCGAGGGCGAGCCACGCACCGACGAGTCGCCGATCGACCCGGATCGGGGCGGCGACGTGGCCAGCCCGAACTGAGCTGCGCGAATTGCAGCGCGACCGCGCACCGCGCGCGTCGTATCATTGGCGTTTGATCGCACCGGATCCGCCCCGCCATGCAAGTCACGATTTTCGGTACCGGCTATGTCGGTCTGGTCACTGGAACCTGTCTGGCAGAAGTCGGCAACGACGTGGTGTGCGTCGACATCGACGTCGACAAAGTGGCCCGCCTGCAACGCGGCGAGGTGCCGATCTTCGAGCCGGGCCTCGAAGATCTGGTCGCCAGCAACCGCAAGGCCGGGCGCCTGCGCTTCACCACCGATGCCGCGTCTGCGATCGCACATGGGCGCATCCTGTTCATTGCCGTCGGTACACCGCCGGATGAAGACGGCAGCGCCGACCTGTCGCATGTGTTGTCGGTGGCGCGCACCATCGGCCAGCACCTCGATCGCAACGTGGTGGTGGTCAACAAGTCCACCGTGCCGGTCGGTACGGCCGACCGCGTAGCGGCCGCGATCGCCACCGAGCTCATCGCACGCAGCGCCAGTGTGGCGGTCGATGTGGTGTCCAACCCCGAGTTCCTCAAGGAGGGCGATGCGGTCAAGGACTGCATGCGCCCGGACCGGATCGTGATCGGGTCTGCCAGTCCCGCCGCGGTCGAGCAGCTCAAGGTGCTGTACGCGCCGTTCAACCGCAACCACGAGCGACTGGTGTTGATGGACGTGCGTTCGGCGGAGCTGACCAAGTACGCCGCCAACGCCATGCTGGCGACCAAGATCAGCTTCATGAACGAGATCGCCAACATCGCCGAGCATGTGGGCGCGGACATCGAACTGGTGCGGCATGGAATCGGTTCCGATCCGCGGATCGGTTATTCGTTCATCTATCCCGGCGCCGGCTACGGCGGCTCGTGCTTTCCAAAAGACGTGCAGGCGCTCGATCGCACCGCGCGCCAGTTCGGCTACCAGCCGCGTCTGCTTGAAGCCGTCGAGGCGGTCAACGGGGCGCAGAAACATCGTCTGTTCGAGTTGTTGTGCAAGCACTTCGGGCAATTGCAGGGGCGCACCATCGCGGTGTGGGGCCTGGCCTTCAAGCCGAATACCGACGATATGCGCGAAGCACCTGCGCGGGTGCTTCTGGAGAGCCTGTGGGCGGCCGGTGCGCGGGTGCGTGCTTTCGATCCGGAGGCTCGCCACGAAGCGCTGCGCACGTTCGGCGAGCGCGACGACCTGGTGGTGACCGAGGATGCATTCAGCGCGCTCGACGGTGCCGATGCCCTGGCCATCGTGACCGAGTGGAAGGCGTTCTGGAGCCCCGACTTCGCGCGCATCCGCGCCGCACTGCGCGAGCCGGCGATCTTCGACGGTCGCAACATCTACGATCCGAAAGCGGTCGAAGCGGCCGGCATCGCGTACTACGGCATCGGCCGCGGGCGCTCGGTTTCCCACCCTTCACCGGCTTGAGATTCACATGCAACGTGGACCCAAGGATTGCAAGCGTGTACTGGTGACCGGCGGCGCCGGCTTTCTCGGCTCGCACCTGTGCGAGCGCCTGGTCGCGCAGGGTCACGACGTGATCTGCGCGGACAATCTGTTCACCGGCGACAAACGCAATATCGCCCATCTGCTGCAGAATCCGCGCTTCGAGTTCATGCGCCACGACGTGACCTTTCCGCTGTTCGTCGAGGTCGATCAGATCTGGAACCTCGCGTGCCCGGCATCGCCCGTGCACTACCAGCACGACCCGGTCGCCACCACCAAGACCAGCGTGCATGGCGCGATCAACATGCTGGGTCTGGCCAAGCGCGTCGGCGCGCGCATTTTCCAGGCCTCGACCAGCGAGGTGTATGGCGATCCGCAGGTGCATCCGCAGACCGAGGACTACTGGGGGCACGTCAACCCGATCGGCATCCGCTCGTGCTATGACGAGGGCAAGCGCTGCGCGGAGACCCTTTTCTTCGACTACCACCGCCAGCATCTCGTCGAGATCAAGGTGGCGCGGATCTTCAACACCTACGGTCCACGCATGCATCCGAACGACGGCCGGGTGGTATCGAACTTCATCGTGCAGGCGCTGCGCGGCGATCCGATCACGATCTATGGCGAGGGCCGGCAGACCCGCTCGTTCTGCTATGTCGACGATCTGATCGAGGGTTTCCTCGCGTTGATGGCAAGCCCGGCGGAGTTCACCGGCCCGGTCAATCTCGGCAATCCGGGCGAATTCACCATCCGCGAACTCGCCGAGCAGGTGATCGCATTGACCGGTTCGCGCTCGCAGCTGACTTTCCTGCCGCTGCCGGCAGACGATCCGACCCAGCGCCAGCCGGATATCGGCATGGCCCGTGCGCATCTGGGCTGGGAGCCGAAGGTGGCGCTCACCGAGGGACTGCAGCGCACCATCGCGTATTTCGATGCGCTGCTTGCAGCGCGTTCCGGCCATTCGTAGCAACGTCAGAGGGACCCTAGAACCAGCGCTCGCCGACTGGTCGTTCCCCATAGCGGGCCAGCGCAATCCGGCTGCCACTGGCGAGCTTTGCTTCGAGCACCATCTCGCCGGCACGTGCAACCAGTTCGCTTAGCGATACGCGCTGGGTGCGCTCGTCGCGATCGAGCAGCACGCCGCCGATGCAATGACTGGTTCGCGACAAGCAGTCGCTGTCGCCCGGTGGGCTTGCCGCCTGTGCCATCAGGCGCCGCGCTTCGGCCTCGTTGCGCGCGGTGAAGCCGAACAGGAATTCGTTGCCGCCGGCCCAGCCCAAGGCTGCGGTGGCCGGCAACGCTGCCCGCAGTCGCTGAGCGACCGCGCGCAGTGCATGGTCGTCGCTGGATTGCGCTTGTTCCTGATTGAAGGCGCGCAAGCCATCGAGGTCGATCACGCCGATTCCGACGAATGCGGCGGGACCCTCGAGCATGCCCTGCATCAGGCGCAGGAACGGGCCACGGCGCAATGCACCACTGAGCGCGTCGTTGTCGCCGATCAGCAACCGGCGCTGGCGCCGCATGCGGTCGCGCAGCGCCTCGGCCGCTTTTTCGGCGTCGACGGCGCACGGCAGGATTTCGATGCCTGCGGCCAACATGCCGACCGCGTCGTCGTGTGCCGCCGGCAGCCTCAGTATGCTGGTGCCACCGGAGTGCGCATCCTGGGCCAAAGTGAGGGCCAGTGCGATGCACCCGTGGGTGTCGATCCCGGGCCCCAGCAGCGCCGCGTCCAGCCCATCGCCGCGGCTGAGCTGCCAAAGGTCGGCAATGCTGCCGGCAGATGCGACCAGGAATCCGCGCGCGGAGAGCGCATCCACCCATGCAGTGAGCTCGCGCTCGATGCCCAGCAGCCCGATGCATGGTGGTGCTTCGCGCAGTGCGCCAAGCTCCGATTCAATGGCGCGCAGCATGGCCTGTGGATCCGTATCGCCGGCGATCACCGCATCGGCTTGGATCCAGGCGCTGCGCTGCGCATACTCGCAGCCGCTTCCAAGCAGGATGATGCGCGTCGGAAGGCCGCTGTGGGTGGCGAGTTCACGCCAGTATCCGATGCGATGCGCGGCGTCCGCGTCGCCGCTGATCACGACCAGATGTCCGGATGCAGGCACCGGCAAGCCTGCTTGCCCAGTGACTCTGTGCACCTGGTTGCCACTCGCAATCAGGATCTCCAGCAGCCAGCCCAGGTCGGTATCGGCGATCCCGTCGAATACCACCATCGGCATCCGCGCGGCGACCGCCGGGGCATCGTGTTGCGAGATGGTCGCCATCGCATCGAGAAGGCCATCGAGCATCGGATCGAGCAGGTCGACGCGATTCTCCGACGTATGCGGCAGGTTGCGATCGGCGACCCGCGCGGCGGTCTGCACTGCCGCGGCTCCGGCACGCCATGCGGCATCGCCAAGCACGCGCAGGTGGCGCGACAGGCGCGCGCGCGCGGCGCGGTCGTGCGGATTGGCGCGGAGCGCGCCCCACATGTCGAGCAACAGGCGCCGCCGTTCTGCCAGGCTGGCGCTGAAGTGGCGCACGATGGTGCGCGCCACCACGCCGTCGGGCGTGCGCGGATCCGGTTTGCCGGCTACGCGGGCGAGCGCGATCGCGAGAGCCTGGGGTGCCGCGCTGGACTGCATGGTGGTGTCGTCTCCGGGGTTCATCGGGGGGCCGTCATGCGCTGCTGCCGGTGGTCGGAGCAGTAGTGGATCAAACAACCTGTGGCAGCCGGCCGCAGCCTCCCAGTGCTGCTCATGCGCCTGGCGCTACAACGACCCTGTTGCGACCGGATTCCTTGGCTTCGTAGAGCGCGCAGTCGGCGGCATGCCGCAAGTCCTGCATGGACTGCGAAATTCCGTTCCACTGCGCGACCCCGATCGACACCGTGACTTCGCCGATCTCGCGTCCGTGCGCGCGCAGGCGCAGTGCACACACCGCCTTGCGCAGCGCGTCGGCGCGCCGTGCGGCAGCGTCGGCCGTGGCATCGGGCATGATCAACACGAACTCCTCGCCGCCGATCCGGCACGCGATGTCCTCGCCGCGCAGGCGTGCGCCCAGCAGTGCGCCGACTTGCGCGAGCACCGCATCGCCCGCGTCGTGGCCGAAGCAGTCGTTGATCCGCTTGAAGTGGTCGATGTCGACGATCAGCAGCGACAGCGCGGCGCGCCGGCGGGCCGCGCGTGCGAGTTCGCGCGGCAGCGATTCGTCGAGGTAGCGCCGGTTGAACAGGCCCGTGAGCGGGTCGCGCAGCGACTGCAGGTGCAGCGATTCCTGCAGGCCGAGGTTGGCCAGCGACAGCGACAGCTGTTCGGCCACCGCGCGGCACAGACGGCGCTGTGCGGGATCGATGGCATGGTATGCGTTCAGACACACCACGCCGATTGCCTGGCCCTGCGCGCTCAGCGGCAGGCACAGTGCCGTGCCTGCAGCGTCCGGCGCTGCATCGAGGTGGGCGCAGCATGCAGGATGGCCCTCGTCGGTGGGCGGATGCGCCTGGCCGCGACGCAGTGCCCAGCAATCGCCGGTGTCGAAGACGGGCGCAGTCGCAAGTCGCGCCACGCCCCAACCACCAGTGCGCTGTACCCGCCTGCGATCAGCGGTCAGCAGGAACACGCCGCCATCGATGGCGCCAAGCAGCGCGGGAGCTGCGCTGCGCAACATGAGCATCGCTTCGGCGAGCGAGCGGCAGCTCTGCAGCATCTCGCCGAACTCGCCAAGCCGGCGCAGGCTGTCGCTGAGTGCGCGCGAATCCTCCAGCGCACCGGTCAGCTCACGTTCGATGCTGGCACGCCGCGTCTGCTCGCGCGCGATCCACCACCCGGCACCGCCCAGCAGCAGCAGGGCCAGCAGCAATCCCGCAGTCGTCGCCGCCCGCGCGCGCGAGACGGATGCCGCGGTATCGGCAGCGCCGGCCTCCAACTGGCGGTCGAGGGTTGCGCGTGCACCCAGCAGCAGCGCATCGAGATCGGCGGAAGTGGCGCCAGCCATACTGGTCGAGTTTCGCAGTGCGGCGCTCAGGCGCACCCGCAGGGTGGTGTCGACACTGTCCAACGCTGCGATGTCGAGCGCTTCGATCTGGTCTGCGATCGTCGGTGGGCTGGCGGCCTGGCGCAGGTGATCGATCCGATCGAGTTGGCGGTCGCTGCGATACAGGGCGGCCAGATTCTGGGCCCGCTCCAGGTAGCTGCGAAGCGCCAGGTCCCCGAGCAGCGCGGCGACTCCGAGCAGTGCCGCGCAGACCCACAATGGTGCGCTGTGCCGGCGATTGCGCGGCGCCACCGACGCGTTCGCCGTGTTCGCCTGCGGCAGAGCAGCCGCAGCGGCAAGCTCGCCGGCTGGGATGCGATCCGGGCGCTGCGGGAAAGGAATCAAGCTGCTCATGTGCCGACTCCTTGACGCAGCGCGCGGCGGAAAGCCGTCGACTCAGGCGCCAGCACCCAGCATCTGGTGCCGTTCCAGCCACAGGTCCCGCAAGCGGGTGCGGGCGCGGTGCAGGACCCGATCGAAGTGCTCGGCCGACAGCGCCAAGCTCGCGCACAGCTGGTCCTTGGGCGCCTGGTCGACGTAGTAGCGCCACAGCAGTTCACGGTCGCGCGGCACTTTCATCGCGCCGATCACCTCGCGCATGGAGCGCGCCAGGTCCTCGCTTTCGGCCAGTTGCGCGGGGTCTTCGGTGTCGCCCACCAGCTCGTCCATCCAGTCGCTGCTGGCGTCTGCGAGGCGGCGCTCGCTGCGCCGCAGTTCGTTGGCCAGCAGGTTGATGGCGGTACCGCGCAGGAATCCGGCCAGCGCCTCGGGCTGGTCGACCTTGCCCGCACGCAGGCGCAACAGGGCGACCTGCAGCGCCTCCTGGGCCAGGTCCTTGCACAGCTCGGGGTCGCTGCAGCGGATCCGCAGAATGGTGGTCAGACCCGGTGCGTAGCGACGCACGAACTGGTCTTCGGCCTTGCGGTCGCCGCGTGCGATGGCCTCGGCCAGGCGCACTGCGTCGGGATCGGCGGGCCACACGCGGGCTTGGCAGCCCTCTTGCATGGTCTGCCGTGTTTCCGGCGCGGTCGGAACGGCCGGGGGGGCCGCGAGCGCGTCGAGATGGCCGGTTCCTGGCGCAATCGCGGGCAGGTCGGCTGCGGAATCAAGGAGAGCTGGTATGCATCGGGTCATGATCGTCGACGATGAGGTCAATGTGTTGAGCGCTTTGCGCCGGGTCCTGACCGGTATCGGCACCGACGGCGACCGACTGAAGGTCGAGATCGAAACTTTCGACGACCCCGACGAGGCGCTGGAGCGCGCGACCTACACCAACTTCGATCTGGTGATCTCGGACTACCGGATGCCGGCGATGACAGGGGTCGAGTTCCTCGAGCGCCTGATCCAGCTGCAGCCGAACATCGCGCGCCTGATCCTGTCGGGCTATGCCGACATGCCGGGGCTGATCGATGCGATCAACCGCGTGCAGGTATTCCGCTTCATCGGCAAGCCGTGGGACGACTTCGAGCTCAAGGCGACCATCCGCCAAGCCCTGCAATACCACGAGGTGCTGCGCGAGAATCAGCGTCTTGCCGACCTGGTGCGCATGCAGCAGGGCAAGCTCAGCAAGCAGGAATTGGAACTACGGCGGCTGGAGGAGCAATATCCGGGCATCACCCAGGTGGACCGCGCCGATGATGGCTCGATCTTCATCGACGAGAACGAGTTCTGAGCGGTATTCGATGATTGACGTAGCGACAAATCGGCCGGCTGCCCGCTGGCAGCCTCGGTCGTGAGCGTTGCAGCGTTCCCGCAGGACCTGCGCCGTTTGGGCGCGGTGCTGGCGGCGATCGTGGGCCTCGCGTTTGCTGGTGCCGACACGGCGGTGCTATGCGCAACCGCAGCGGTACTGGCCGTGGCGCTTTCCGATCAAGCCGGCCCGTTGCTGCGTGGCTTCGCCGGGCTTGGCGCGGTGGTGAGCGGAATGATTGCTGCTCGCACAACCAGCGCCGATCCGCAGATCGCGGAGTTGGCGCGCATCGTCGCTGCAACCGCACTGATCGTGGGCTCAGGCAGGCTCGCAGCACTGGCGGCCTTCCGTGCGCCACGCAGCGGCTGGTGGCTGGGAACCGCGGGTGGGGCACTGGTGGCGGCAGGGGCAGCCATCGCGATAGCGCTCGCCGGTGCACGCGGCTGGTCTGCCCAATCCATACTGGTCGCGGTGGTGCTTGCTGCAAGCGGTGCGCGGCTGTTGGTGCGTGCCGCCAGCCTGCCGCGCCGTGCCAATGTCGAGGTCTGGATTACGGGCGGGCTGGGATTGGCTGCTGCGGTCGGCATCGTGGTCGGCAGTGTCGATCTGCCGCGCCTGGGCAGCTCCACGGCTGCGGTGCCGCTGGTCTCGTCGCTGATGATGCTGCTGGCTGCGGGCGCCGTTCACGCCGTGTCCCTGCAGCGCATGCGGCGGGCTGCTGTGTGCGGAGCGCTGTTGCTGGTCGGGGCAATCGCCTGCCTGCTGTTGGCAGCGTTGCAACCCGAGCTGGTGCCGGCTGGGCAATTGCGCGAATTGGCCGGCCGCACGGTCCTGGTCGGGCCGGCAATCGTGATTCCCGTGCCAATGGCCTATGTGCTGCTGGCAATCGCGAGCTTGATGCTGCTGACGCTGGCCGATTCAAAGCGGCGCTTCGGCTGGATGATCGGCTGGGTGTGCGGCATGGCATTGCTGATGGTCGGCTTGCTCGGCGTATCGGGCTGGCTGTTGCACTTCGACGCGCGCCTGGCATCGGACTCCATGCCCCTGACCGCGATGGGATCGCTGGCCATGGTCAGCCTCGGGGTCGGCATCACGCGGCTGGCTTCCGTCGCACTGCGCGAGCAGCGGGTCAAGGCGATCTGGATGCCGTCGTTGGCCGCCGCGATCATTCTCGCCGCAACCGTGTTCACCTGGCAGCAGGCCGAGTTGCAGGCTCGCACTTTGCGGCAGGAAACCGCGATGCTGGCGCTGGAGCGGGCTTCGCGCGCGGTGCGTGAGACGGTTGCACGGCGGGTCGAGGCGCTGTCGCGACTGGGGTCGGTACTGCGTACGACTCCTGCATCCGAGCGGCAGGCGCGGCTGCCAGCCGAAGCCGATGTCTTCCTGCGCGACAATCCCGGCGCCGTGGCAATCCACCTCGCAGGGCCCGACCACCGTGCGCGGTATGTCGTGCACGCCGAACGTGCCGGCAGCACCCGGCCAGGCGACGATCTGGCGTGGGAGGCCCAACGCCTGGCCGTCTATCAGGCGGCTTTTGAATCGAATCGCCCAACGCTGTCGCCACCGCTGGAATTGTCCGGAAATCGCGGCCCCGGCTTCCTCATTGTTGTGCCGGTCGAACTCGACGGCGAGCGTTGGTTCCTGGGAAGCAGCCAGCGATTTGGAATGATGCTGCAGGAGCCGCTGGAAACTGCGACCAGCGGGTTCGACGTCGATATCGCTACCGGTGGGCGCAGCGTGTTGCGCTTCCGCCCGACCCCGGGGTCGCAGCCGGAGGCGAACGAATTCTCGACCACGCTGACCATCCTGCAAACCACCTGGAATGTCGGCGTGGCGTACAGCCCCGAGGCCGTCGCGAACGCTTCCATGCTGCCGCGCACGATCCTGCTTGCAGGCCTCGCGCTCGCGGCACTGTTGGCCTCGGCCTTGCGGCTGGCAGCGCTTGCCCGCGAACGTGCCGATGCCGCCGATCGCGATCGGCAAACCGCAGAGCGTGCGGCCGCCGCACAGCTGGCCGCGCAGCGCGCCTTGGCCGATTCGCAAGCCGGCGCTGCGCGCGTGCTCGATTCGATGTCGGATGCGGTATTCACGCTCGACGCTCGATTGCGCCTGACATTCCTCAATGCCAAAGCGCGGGAATTGCTTGGGCAAAGCGGGACGAGCGCCAACGGCAGCCCGATGCCTGAACAACTATTGATGTTTTCGGGAACCGAACTCGAGGTTGCCTGTCACGCTGCGCTTGCCGACGGCGTGCCGCAGTCCTACAGCGGCTACTCGCCTGCTTTGGGCCTGTGGCTGGCAGGCCGCATCTATGTCACGGGCGGCGGACTGACGCTGTTCATGCAGGATGTGACCGATTCACGCCGCGGCGAACTGTTCGAGCGCGAGCAGCGCGAGGTTTTGCAAGGGATTGCGACCGGCGAGTCCTTGCAACAGACGCTGCTGCGCACCGTTGCGCTGTACGAAGATCTGCATCCTTGGGCGATCGCGTCGGTGGTTCTACATGATCCGGCCACCGGCACCATGCGCACGGCTGCAGCTCCGCGGTTGCCACCCGAGTACTGTGCCGAAATCGACGGTGTCGCGATCGGTGAGGGCCTTGGGTCGTGCGGAACGGCGTTGCATCGCGGTGAACGCGTTGTGGTGGTCGATATCGCGATCGATCCTCTATGGGCGAACTTCCGCGATCTTGCATCGCGCCACCAGCTGGGCTCCTGCTGGTCGCAGCCGTTCATGTCGCG
>JBBSDI010000045.1:0-16042 GCA_038249585.1 Lysobacterales bacterium
GTCGCGGGGGCGCCCGCGCGGCATCGACACAGCGCACGCAAGTTGCGAAAAAAGCCTACTGTGGTTACACTGCGCGCCGCCTGATGCGGGGTGGAGCAGTCTGGCAGCTCGTCGGGCTCATAACCCGAAGGTCGTAGGTTCAAATCCTACCCCCGCTACCAAGTTTCGCTGGAGAAGGCTCCCTCGGGAGCCTTTTTCATTGGTGCTCCGGGTCGCCCGCAAGGCGATCCGGTGCCCCGGCGGCGCAGCACGCCGCCCACATTGTCGGAGCCCACGGAGAGGTCGTGGCGCCGGCGACCGGGACGCGTGCTCGCGGCCTGGGCGTGGGCGTATCGACCTTTTTTCGTTTGCGCGACTCCGACACATGGTGCTGGCTTGAAGGCAGAGGATCTATCCACATTGTTCGCTCCGGCGGTTGCCTGTCTCGGGCTGGAATGCCTTGGCGTGGAGTTCAGCCCGTCGCGCGGCAACAGCCTGCTGCGCGTGTTCATCGACGCGCCCGAGCGCCTGGTGACGATCGAGGATTGCGAGGCGGTCAGCCGTGAATTGGCAGCGCTGCTGGATGTCAATGATCCGATCCCCGGCCACTACGATCTGGAAGTTTCATCGCCCGGCTTCGATCGGCCGCTGTTCACGCTGGCGCACTACGCGCGCTTTGTCGGTGAGTCTGCGAAACTGCAGACCAGCCTGCCGGTCGGCGGTCGGCGGCGTTTCCAGGGACCGATCGTACGGGTCGAGGGCGACACGGTAGTCATCGCGCAGGATGGCAAGGACACCGCCATTGCGCTGGCCAATATCCAGAAGGGCAACCTGGTTCCGGACTATTCGGCGTACACGCCGGGCAAGCCCGGTAGCAGTCCGAAAAAAGCCGCGGGTGCGGCGAAATCCAAGAAGCTTTGAACACGCGATGCGGACGATCTGCGTCGGGAGCAGGAAATCATGAGCAAAGAGATACTGTTGGTCGTTGACGCTGTCGCCAATGAAAAGGGCGTGCCGAAGGAAGTCATTTTCGACGCGATGGAGGCTGCATTGGCCTCGGCCGCCAAGAAGCGCTATCCGGACGACGTGCTGATGCGCGTGTCGATCGATCGCCATAGTGGCGACTACGAGACTTTCCGACGCTGGGAAGTGGTGGCCGACGATGTCGTCATGGAGTCGCCCGAGCACCAGTTGCGGCTGATGGACGCGGTCGACGTCAAGCCTGAATCGGCGGTCGGCGACTTCATCGAAGAGCAGGTCGAGAACGCCGAATTCGGCCGCATCGCAGCACAGGCCGCCAAGCAGGTGATCGTGCAGCGGGTGCGCGAGGCCGAGCGTTCGCAGGTGGTCGACGCGTTCAAGGATCGCATCGGCGAACTGGTCACCGGCATCGTCAAGCGCGTCGAGCGCGGCTCGGTGTTCATCGATCTGGGCAGTAACGCGGAGGCGTACATTCCGCGCGAACGTGCGATCCCGCGCGAGAACGTGCGCCCGGGCGACCGCGTACGCGGCTACCTGCACGAGGTGCGTCACGAGCCGCGCGGTCCGCAGCTGTTCGTCTCGCGCACCGCGCCGGAATTCATGATGGAGCTGTTCAAGCTCGAAGTGCCCGAGGTCGGGCAGGGCCTGGTCAGCATCATGGGTGCGGCACGCGACGCCGGCGATCGGGCCAAGATCGCCGTGCGCGCCAACGATACCCGCACCGATCCGATCGGCGCGTGCATCGGCATGCGCGGCTCGCGGGTGCAGGCGGTATCCAACGAGCTCAACGGCGAGCGCGTCGATATCATCCTGTGGAACGAGAATCCCGCCCAGTTCGTGATCAACGCGATGGCGCCCGCGCAGGTCGAGTCGATCATCGTCGACGAGGAAAAGCACTCGATGGACATTGCGGTCGCCGAGACCGAGCTGTCGAAGGCGATCGGTCGAGGCGGCCAGAACGTGCGCCTGGCCAGCAAGCTCACCGGCTGGCAGCTCAACGTAATGACCCAGGCCGATGTCGCGGCCAAGAGCGAGGCCGAGCAGGAGATCGCGCGTCAGCTGTTCCAGGACAAGCTCGAAGTCGACGCCGAGATCGCCTCGATCCTGGTCCAGGAAGGTTTCTCCTCGATCGAGGAAATCGCCTACGTGCCGGCATCCGAACTGCTCGCGGTCGAAGAGTTCGACGCGGACATGGTCGAAGAGCTGCGCGCGCGTGCCCGCGATGCGCTGCTCACCGCCATGCTGGTACAGGAAGAAGAAATCGACGAGAACAAGCCCGCGCAGGAACTGCTCGATCTCGAGGGGATGGACGAGCCGATCGCCTACGCGCTGGCCGAGCGCGGGATTCGCACCCTTGACGATCTGGGCGACCTTGCGGTCGACGAGATCAGCGACATCGAGGGTCTCGACGACGACCTCGCCGCGAAGCTGATCATGGCCGCGCGCGCACCGATGATCGCGCGTCTGGAACAGGGCGCCTGAGCGGCAGCTCGCGGCAACAAGTGCTAGCGTAACTATCAGGGTGTAAAGGAAATTCGATGTCTGATGTCACCGTAAGACAGCTGGCCGGGGTACTCGGCTTGTCGGCCGAGAAGCTCATCGAGCAGCTCGGCGAGGCAGGGCTGGGCGCCAAAGGGGCGGATCAGGCCATCAGCAGCACCGAAAAGGTGAAGCTGCTGGGCTTCCTGCGCCGCGCGCACGGCAAGGGCGCGGCTGCCGCCGAGGACGCGTCGGCGCCGAAACAGATCACGCTGCGGCGCAAGACCGTCAGCGAGCTGACCGTCTCCAGCGGTGCTGCGCGCGGCAAGACCGTCAACGTGGAAGTGCGCCAGAAGCGCACCTACATCAAGCGCAGCGAGGTGGGTGAGTCCGAATCGCCGGCCGACAGCGAGCGCGAACAAGCGCAGCGTCTGTTGAAGGAATCGGAAGATCGCCGCGCGGCTGAAGAAGTCGCGCTGCGCGCAGTCGATGAAAAGCGTCGCCTCGAAGACGAGTCGCGCCGCAAGGAAGAAGATCGCCGCAAGGACGAGGATCGTCAGCGCGTCGAGGCAGCCCGCAGCGCCGAAGAAGAGGTGCGTCGCGCCGCCGATCCGTCCAGCCGTCGCAAGGACGACGACAAGCCGCGTGCGGTCGACAAGGAAAAGCCGGCCAAGGTCACCGAGCCTGCGAAGACCCGCGATCGCGAAGAACCGCGCCGCCACAAGGGCGTGCACGGCAACCACCGCATGCAGGAAGTGGTGGTGGCCGACGAGGCTGCTGCCGGTCGCTTCGTGCGTGGCGAGCTGCATCTGGCCGACCCGGGTGGCGCTGCCGCACGGCGTGCGCGCAAGCGCCCGCGCCCGCGTCCGGCCGAACATCGCCCCGCACCGGGTGCGGGCCCGCACGGATTCTCCCGTCCGGTGTCGCCGCAAGTGCGCGAAGTGGAGATCGGCGAGGGCATCCATGTAAGCGAACTTGCGCAGAAGCTTGCGGTAAAGGGCGCCGAAGTGGTCAAGACGCTGTTCAAGATGGGTGTGATGGTGACGCTCAACCAGGTCATCGACCACGACACCGCCGTGCTGGTGGTCGAAGAGCTCGGCCACAAGGCCGTGCGTGCGCAAGAGCAGGACGCCGAGAGCGTGCTGGCGATCCAGACCTCTTCCGACGCGGACAAGGCGCCGCGCCCGCCGGTGGTAACCATCATGGGCCATGTCGATCACGGCAAGACCTCGCTGCTGGACTACATCCGGCGCACCAAGGTCGCCGCAGGCGAAGCCGGTGGCATCACCCAGCACATCGGCGCATACCACGTTCAGACCGACAAGGGCGTCATCACCTTCCTCGATACGCCGGGCCATGCGGCATTCACCTCGATGCGCGCGCGCGGTGCAAAGCTCACCGACATCGTGATTCTGGTGGTGGCCGCCGACGACGGCGTGATGCCGCAGACCATCGAGGCGATCCAGCACGCGCGTGCCGCGCAGGTCGCCCTGATCGTGGCGATCAACAAGATGGACAAGGAAGACGCCGATCCGGAGAAGGTCAAGCAGGCCATGATCCAGCATGAAGTCGTGGCCGAGGACTTCGGTGGCGAGATCGTGTTCGTGCCGGTATCGGCCAAGACCGGCGCCGGCGTCGATGCACTGCTCGATGCGATCCTGCTGCAGGCCGAGGTGATGGAGCTCACCGCCGCCAGCGACGGCCGCGCTACCGGCACCGTGGTCGAGGCCAGCCTCGACAAGGGTCGTGGTCCGGTCGCTACCGTGCTGGTGCAGACCGGCACCTTGCGCAAGGGCGATTTCGTGGTTTGCGGGCTGGAATATGGCCGCGTGCGCGCGATGTTCAATGAATCCGGCCAAGCCGTGGAATCGGCGGGACCGTCGATTCCGGTGCAGTTGCTGGGTCTGTCCGGGGCACCCGGTGCCGGCGACGACCTGATCGTGGTCGACGACGATCGTCTGGCCAAGGACGTCGCACAGCAGCGCCAGGCCAAGTTGCGCGAATCGCGACTGCTCAAGCAGCAGGGCGTCAAGGTCGAGGACATGATGGCCGCGATGGGCCAGCAGGGCGAGGGTCTGCGGATCCTGAACATGGTGATCAAGGCCGACGTGCAGGGTTCCGCAGAAGCATTGCGCGACTCGCTGACCAAGATGTCGACCGATCTGATCAAGCTCAACGTGATCGGTTCCGGCGTGGGCGGCATCAACGAGTCCGACGCGACGCTCGCGATGACTTCCAGGGCGTTGCTGATCGGTTTCAATGTGCGTGCCGATGCATCGGCGCGCAAGGTCATCGAGGCCGGCGGGGTGGACCTGCGCTACTTCTCGATCATCTACGACGTCATCGACCAGGTGCGCCAGGTCGCCACCGGTCTGCTCGGCAACGAGATCCGCGAGGAGATCATCGGCACCGCCCAGGTGCGCGATGTGTTCCGCAGCTCGAAGTTCGGCCAGATCGCCGGCTGCATGGTCATCGAGGGCAACGTCAAGCGCAACAAGCCGATCCGCGTGCTGCGCGACAACGTGGTGATCTTCCAGGGCGAACTGGAATCCCTGCGCCGGTTCAAGGAATCGGTCGACGAAGTGCGCAACGGCATGGAGTGCGGCATCGGCGTCAAGCAGTACAACGACGTAAAGCCGGGCGACCAGATCGAGTGCTTCGAGCGGATCGAGGTAGCGAGGGTGCTGTGACCTACCCGCGACTCCCGACGGCTGCCGCTGCGATGGGCGAATGGCGCATGACGAATGGCGAATGGGTGCAAGCCCGGATAGCCGTCTGCTCTTCCCATTCGCCTTTTGCCATTGGCCATTCGCTGCAATGACCCACCGCGAATACAATCGCTCCGACCGGATCGCTGCCGAACTGCGGCGCGAGGTGGCGGTGCTGGTGCACGATGCGGTGCGCGACCATGCGCTGCCGTCGGTTTCGGTATCCGATGTCGAAGTCACCCGCGATCTCGAGCACGCCACCGTGTGGGTTACCGCGCTGATGGGAGAGCAGGGTCTGCCGGCGGCCAAGCTGCTCAACGAACTGGCCAAGGAGTTTCGGCGCGCATTGTCGCGCAGCATGCGCCTGCGTTCGGTGCCGGCGCTGCATTTCCGCTACGACGACTCGGTCGATCGCGGCGAGCGCATCGAGCAGCTGCTGCGCGATCCGCGCTGAGCGTGACCGGCGTCGCCCGACGCCCGCGCTCCTGATCAGGCCCCGCGTCTCATGTCCGTTGTGCATGGCATTGTGCTGCTCGACAAACCCCTCGGACTGTCCTCCAGCCAGGCGCTGACGCGGGCCAAGAAACTGCTGCGCGCCGACAAGGCGGGCCACACCGGCAGCCTCGATCCGCTGGCGACCGGCATGCTGCCGTGCTGTTTCGGCGAGGCGACCAAGATCGCCGGACTGTTGCTGGGCTCGCACAAGGCATATCACGCCGAGGTAGCACTCGGCGCCACCACCGCCACCGGCGATCGCGAGGGCGAGGTGCTGCGCGCACGCTGCGTGCCTGCACTGGATGCAGCCCGGATCGACGCGGTGCTGGCGCAGTTCCGCGGTCGCATCCGCCAGGTTCCGCCCGCCTACTCGGCGATCAAGATCGACGGTGTGCGGCTGTACAAGCTCGCCCGTCGCGGCGAGGCGGTGGAAGCGCCGGAGCGCGAAGTGCATATCCAGCGCCTGGACTGGCTGCCGCAGGCCTCGCGCATCGGCTCTGCGGCCTGGACTCCAGCGGTCGCTCTGTCGGATATCGAGGGCAAACCACCGGCGGCCGCAGGCGCAGATTTCCCGATCCTCGCGATTGACGTGGTGTGCGGCTCGGGTACCTATATCCGCAGCCTCGCGGCCGATATCGGCCAGGCCTTGCAGTGCGGGGCCCATCTGGCGAGCCTGCGGCGCAGCTGGGTGGATCCCTTCGAGGGCCAGCTGATGTACACGCTCGAGCAGCTACAGTCGCTCGAGCAGGCCGGTGGACTTCAAGCCGCCCTGCTGCCGGTAGCCGCGGGCCTGCGCGACTGGCGGCGCGTCGATCTGGACGCTGATGGCGAGCGCCGCCTGCGCTGCGGCCAGATCGTGCCGCTTCAGATGAATGCCGCACTGGGCGAATGCCGCGTGCACGGTCCGGACGGCCATTTGCTGGCCCTGGCCCGGGTCGAAGCCGGCGGCACCCTGCGCTCCACGCGGGTTTTCGGCCCCGGCGTGTGAAGCCCCATCAAACCCCGCATCCAGCTTGTCCGCGCGGCCAATACGGGGCTACAATGCGCGGCTTCCGACCCGCAATATCTCGTCTTCCAACGGGGCTTTGTCGTGTCCCTTGCCAACGGTGGCGCGGGACGCGGGCCTCGCCAACAGTTTTGGGATCCCCACATGTCACTGACACCTGAACAAACCAGCAAGATCATCACCGACCACAAGCGTGGCGCCAACGACACCGGCTCGCCGGAAGTCCAGGTTGCCCTGCTGTCGGCTCGCATCGAGCATCTCACCCAGCATTTCGGCACCCACGCGAAGGACCACCACTCCCGCCGCGGACTGCTGAAGCTCGTGAATCAGCGTCGCCGCCTGCTGAACTATCTCAAGGACAAGGACACCGAGCGCTACAAGGCGCTGATCGGCCGCCTCGGCATCCGCCGTTAAACCTTGACATCAAAAACAGAGGATCATGCAGTGGCGAAAGTAACCAGATCGTTCCGTTACGGAAATCATGAAGTAACGCTGGAAACGGGTGAGATCGCCCGTCAGGCCAGTGGTGCGGTGCTCGTGCACATGGCCGGCACCGTGGTGTTGGTCACCGTGGTCGGCGCCAGCAAGCCGCTCGAGGGCAAGGATTTCTTCCCGCTCTCGGTGCACTACGTCGAGAAGTTCTACGCCGGCGGGCGTATTCCGGGTGGCTTCTTCAAGCGCGAAGGTCGCCCCACCGAGCGCGAGACGCTCACCTCGCGCCTGATCGACCGTCCGCTGCGTCCGCTGTTCCCCGAGGGCTTCCGCAACGAAGTCCAGGTGATGGCGACGGTGATGTCGGTCAATCCGGAAATCGACGGCGATATTCCGGCACTGCTCGGCGCATCCGCGGCATTGGCGATCTCCGGCATTCCGTTCAAGGGTCCGGTGGGTGCAGCCCGGGTCGGTTACACCGATGGCAAGTACCTGCTCAATCCGCTGAAGTCCGAGTTGGCCACCTCCGATCTCGATCTGGTGGTTGCCGGTACGGCGAACGCGGTGTTGATGGTGGAGTCGGAAGCCAAGCTGCTGCCGGAAGACGTGATGCTCGGCGCGGTCGTTTACGGTCACCAGCAGATGCAGGTCGCGATCAAGGCGATCGCCGAGTTCGCCGCCGAAGCCGGCGTCAAGAGCTTCCCGTGGACGGAAGCTTCGAAGAACGACGAACTGCAGGGTGCGATCGGTGGCATGCTCGGCCAGCGTCTCGCCGATGCGTTCAAGATTCGCGAGAAAGCCGCGCGCCGCGACGCGATTTCGCTATTGCGCAAGGAAGCGGTCGACAAGCTGCGCACCGATCCCGGCAGCACGGTCGGCGGCTGGCACGAAAGCTCGATCATCAAGGAATTCGGCGAGATCGAATACTCCACGATGCGCAACGAGGTCCTCAAGACCAAGACCCGCATCGACGGCCGCGACCTGGTCACCGTACGTCCGATCAACGTGCGCGTCGGCGTGCTGCCGCGAACCCATGGTTCGTCGCTGTTCACCCGCGGCGAGACCCAGGCCATCGTTACCACCACGCTGGGTACCGGTCGCGACGCGCAGATCATCGACGCGGTGGAAGGCGAGTCGAAAGACACCTTCCTGTTCCACTACAACTTCCCGCCGTTCTCGGTGGGCGAGATCAGCAACCAGCTGGCGCCCAAGCGTCGTGAGATCGGCCACGGCCGGCTCGCGCGTCGCGGCGTGCAGGCCGTGCTGCCTTCGATCGCCTCGTTCCCGTACGTGATCCGCGTGGTCAGCGAGATCACCGAATCGAACGGCTCGTCGTCGATGGCCTCGGTGTGCGGCTCGTCGCTGGCGCTGATGGACGCAGGCGTGCCGATCAAGGCTCCGGTGGCGGGTATCGCCATGGGACTGATCAAGGAAGGCGCCGATTTCGCGGTGCTCAGCGACATCCTCGGCGACGAAGACCATCTCGGCGACATGGATTTCAAGGTCGCCGGTTCCGCAGACGGCATCACCGCGCTGCAGATGGACATCAAGATCGACGGCATCACCGAAGAGATCATGAAGGTGGCGCTCGACCAGGCCAAGCAGGGTCGGCTGTTCATCCTCGGCGAGATGGCCAAGGTGATCACCGGCGCGCGCGCGGAGATGAGCGAGTACGCCCCGCGCCTGCTCACCATCCGCATCCACCCGGACAAGATCCGCGAAGTCATCGGCAAGGGCGGCGCCACCATCCGCTCGATCACCGAAGAAACCGGTACCACCATCGACATCAACGACGATGGCACCGTCATCATCGCCTCGGTCAACCGCGAAGCGGCGGAAGCGGCCAAGAATCGCATCGAGATGATCACCGCCGATGTGGAGCCTGGCCGCATCTACGAGGGCAAGGTCGCAAAGCTCATGGACTTCGGCGCATTCGTGACCATCCTGCCGGGCCGCGACGGCCTGGTGCACGTCTCGCAGATCTCCAGCGAGCGCGTGGAGAAGGTCTCCGACAAGCTCAAGGAAGGCGACAGCGTGCGGGTGAAGGTGCTCGAAGTCGACAAGCAGGGCCGTATCCGCCTGTCGATCAAGGCCGTGCTGGAAGACGAAGCGGCTGGGTGAGGCAGGAATTATCGGCGCACAGCGCCGATCTGCCGAACGCACGGCCATGGGTGAGGCAGGAATTATCGGCGCACAGCGCCGATCTGCCGAACGCACGGCCATGGATGGCCGGGCCGGAGCAACACACCACGGACGGTTGCTTGCCTCACCACATTCCAACCCCACCAGACCACGGGCCCTCGGGCCCGTCGTCGTTTCAGCCCCCACGATCATCCCCAGCCCGTAGTGCAGGTTGCCCCCGACCTGCCATCACGACCGCGACGACGATGGTCGATGCGACGCGCAGAGCGGCGGGTCGGGACGACCCACCCTACGCGCCTGTTGCAGCGGCTGCGGCACTCCCCCGCTCAGCGCCAGAACGCAATCCGGTGCGGTTGCCGTGCGTCGCGATCGTCCTGGTCGCTTTCAATCGACGGCACGCCGACTTCAAGCACATGCCGTCCCGGCGCAAGTTCGCGAACGTCGATCATCGCCATGAATCCGCGGCTGCCGTCGATGTCGGTGTGCAGCGACAGCTCCAGATCCTGCTTCGCGACGCCATCGACCAGCACCGGGTGCAATCCCGAAACGCAGTCCAGCAGCTGCCTGCGTCGCACGAGCTCATCGGCAAACGCATCCAGCGCATCGACGGCCAGCGCACCGCATTCGCGCGCAATCGCCTCGTTGTGCCGAACCGCCTGGTAGGGAATCACCAGCTGCAGCCACGGGCCGCGCACCACCAGCGATTGCACATACGGCGTGGTCGAGGTGCGGTTCGCGCGGCGCCGCTGGTCGGCATAGTGCACAGTACGCACGTCGTACGCGTCGCCGGTGCGTTCGGCCGGCATCCAGCGCCATTCGGACAGGCTGATCCCGCGTGAATCCAGTACCGAGCCCAGCGAGGCGAGGACCAGTATCACGGTCAGCGCCACGCTGATCAGCACGGTGGCTTTGCGCTCACCGATGTTGCTGCTGAGCACGGTGACCAGCGGATTCGCGCCACGGCCCATGCCGATGACGGAATAAACTGCGGTCAGACGCGCAAGCCAGCGACCAAGCCCTTTTTTCGCATCCAATCGGGCGCCGAAATACTTGTCCACCGTGGCCAGAAAAAAGTACGGCAGCACGATCATCGCCATCATGATGGCGAAGGTGAGCTGGATGATCGGAATACCAGTGGCTTTGTCCCCCAGCATGTAGCCGATCAGACTGGCGATCGCGTACATGAACGAGACCATCACTGCGGGCGGCACGATGCTCATGGCCAGACCGACGCCGATCGAGAACACGATGGTCGACAGGTTGTCGGCGCGTTCGACCGCGACATCGACCGGCAGCGTGCGCTGTCGTGCCACCTGCATCTGGATCGGTCCTGCCTTGAATCGCTCCCAGCGGATGCCACCGGGATACACCGAGTGCATGCCGACCAGCGCGATCCAGCGCGCGCGCAGGATCAGGTGCAGCGCGAAGGTCACCGCCAGCGTCACCACCGCACCCTTCGCATAGACATACATGATGCTGACGAACACGGCCCAGTCTTCGCCCAGACGCGGCCTGATCCAGCGCGCCCAGTCGTCGATCTGGCCTGCCAGCTGGAACATCGCGAACACGCTGGCCGCCGAGACCAGCAGCTCCATGTCCCAGGTCGGCGTGGTGCGCCGGGGCAGGGCATGGACATCGATTTCCGCTGCGCGCGAAGTGGGGCTGGAATCCTGATCGGTCGGCTGCATCGCGGTCTCCTGATGGCTGCAGGCTAACCCAGCGCGCCCGGAGTGTCATCGCAGGTAGGATATGGCGGTATCCCACGCGCCCACCGCGCAGCGTAGCTGCTCACGAGACTTCGATCATCGACATCGACGCACTATTGCTGCCACGAATCACGCATGCGCAGTACCTCGCGCAGCGCGGTCATCGATGCCGGATCGCGCCGATGGAGCCCGCCAATTCACTGCCCTTCGGCGCACGCGTCGCGGCCGTCAGTGCGCGCGCGGTCAACGCAGGATTCGAGCAGTTCACGGTCGGCTTCACGATGCCGGAAGCCGAGCCCAACCAGGGTTTGTATCGCATCATCATCGACAAACTACCCGAGCACGCCCTGCTTCTGGTGCCGCATCTCGAATCCGACGGCAGCGTCGTTTTCGATGCAACGTTCAACCGTCGCATCGACGCCTGAGGCGAACAGCCGCCGCGTTCAGCGCGGACTGTTGAAGACCACCGCCAGCGAGCGGCCATCGGCAGACGATGGCACGGCGAGAACCGCAAAGGTCTCTAGCGCCGGATGGCGGACCATATAGATCGACTGCGCCGCAGCACCCGAATCCACAAGGTCGAAGTGCAGTACGAAGCGCCCGTCGTCGGCGTTGTCCGCGGTTTGTTCCGGGTCGATCCTTGCCAAGGTAGTGCGCAGATCCCGACCTTCGCTGCCTGCGTTGCTTCGCAGCAGAAATGCCTGTCCACGCAACGGTTCGAAGCACTGGCGCGTCCCGATCCGCCCGGTGGCACGCAGCGCCGCGTCGGCAGGCGGCGCGAAGGCCGCAGCCAGCGGGGCTGCAAGACCTGAAGCCAGCACATCGCGTCGACTCCACTGCACGCGCATCTCTCCCCAGCCGGCGTCGGATTCGACGCAGGGCTGGATCATGCGTCGACAATGCGCGAAACTCAAGGCGTGGATCTCCGGCGGATAAGTGGAGTCAGCAATGAGTGAGCCGTTCCTGGGCGAAATCCGCATGGTTTCGTTCAGTTTCCCACCGCGCTTCTGGGCCCTGTGCAACGGGCAGCTGCTGCCGATCAATCAGAACCAGGCGCTGTTCTCGCTGCTGGGCACTCAATATGGCGGCAACGGGCAGACCAATTTCGCCCTGCCGAACATGCAGGGACGCACGCCGCTGCATTTTGGTGCGGGCCCCGGCCTGACCGGCCGCGTGCAGGGCGAGCTGCTCGGTAGCGAAGCGGTCACGTTGACGACCGCGCAGCTGCCCGCCCATGCGCATCCGCGCGGGGTTTGCGATAGCCCTGCCACCTTGACCACGCCAGCGTCGACCATTCCCGCGCGCGCAGCCGCACCGATCTATCGCAGCGGCGCGGTGAATCTGGTCGGCACCGGTGTTACCTCCGGGCCCGGCGGCAACTCGCAGGCGCATGCGAACATGATGCCGTTCCTGACCATCAGTTTCATCATTGCCCTCAGCGGCATCTTCCCTTCGCGGAATTGAGCCATGGCAGATCCGTTCATCGGTGAGATCAGGATGTTTGGCGGCGACTTCGCGCCGAACGGCTGGCTTTTTTGCGACGGGCAGCTGCTGTCGATTGCGCAGAACGATACTCTGTTCGCCCTGATTGGAACGACCTATGGCGGCGACGGGCAGAACACTTTTGCGGTTCCCGATCTGCGCGGTCGGGTTCCGGTGCATCAGGGATCGGCCGTCGGAAGCGCGACCCGCGTGATCGGATCGTCCGGCGGCAGCCAGCAAGTCGCTTTGACCGTCGGGCAGATACCTGCCCATGTCCACGAGACACTTGCCGCTCGCGACGGCGTGCGTACCCAGTCGCCACTGGGCGCGGTGCACGCCATCGGCGAGGCGGATGTTTTCGTCAGCGCGCCCGCAGACGCGCTGCAATCGGGCTTGTCGGCTGTCGGTGGCAATCAGCCGCACGCGAACGAACAGCCGGTGCAGTGCGTGAACTTCATCATTTCGCTGTTCGGCATCTTCCCTCCGCAGAACTGATCATGTCGCAACCCTTCGTTGGCGAGATACGCATGGTCGGCTTCAACTTCGCACCGACCGGTTGGGCGCTGTGCAACGGACAGCTGTTGCCGATCGTCCAGAACACCGCACTGTTCTCGTTGCTCGGCACCACCTACGGCGGCAACGGCGTGTCCACCTTTGGCTTGCCCGACCTGCGCGCCCGCGGGCCGATGCATCAGGGATCCGGTCCGGGATTGGCACCGCGGGTGCTGGGCCAGACCTACGGCGTTGAATCGGTCACCTTGACCACGGCACAGATGCCCGCGCACGGACATGGCATCGATGCCTCGCAATTGCAGGCCAATCGCGGCAATCCGGTCGGCGGACGCCAGGCCACCACCCGCGATCCTGTCTACACGGCAGCGTGCGTCAGTGGACCCGGGCTTGCGTCGGCACAGGCCGGCGTGGCGCAACCGCATTCGAACATGCAGCCCAGCCTGGTGGTGAACTTCATCATCGCCCTGCAGGGCATCTTTCCGCCGCGCTCATGAGCACGCCCGGCACACAGCGCTGCATCGCCCTGCGCGCCGAAGTGCCCGCCGATCGCGCGCTGTCGCTCGCCGCCTATGCGTCGACCCGCTGCGCGGACCTGGCGCTGACAAACTGGCTGCCCGCACAGCAGGAGGCGTTCGTGGCGCAGCAGTTCGATGCGCAACATCGTTACTATCGAGCGCAGTTCCCGCAGGCGCGCTTCGATATCGTGACCGTCGATGGCACCGACGTCGGGCGTTGCTATGTCGATCGTGACCCGCAGCGCATCTGCCTGATCGACATCGTGCTGCTGCCAGAATGGCGGGGTATGGGTATCGGTGCGCATCTGCTGGGCAATCTCATCGCCGAGGCGGATGTGCAGCAACTGCCGATCGCGCTGCACGTCGAGAAGCACAATCCGATCCTCGGCTGGTACACCCGTCTGGGTTTCGTGGCCGGCGGCGATGTCGGAGTCTATTTGTCGATGCGCCGCGATGCGCTGCGGCTTACGTCCGTCGTGGAGGCAGCCGCATGATCCGTAACGCGCTCGCTTCGACAACCTCGTCAGGCTGCGCTGCTGCATTGGTGTTTTTGCTGACGAGCGGGCCGGCAGCCGCGGCGACCCTGCTGGTCACCACCAGAGCCGACAGCGGTGCCGGCAGCCTGCGGGCCGCGGTGGCAGCAGCACTGGCCGGCGACACCGTCGCATTCGCACCGGCCATCAACGGCGTCACCATCGTGCTGACCAGCAGCGAGATCGTCATCGACCGCAACCTGATCGTGCTCGGCAACGGCGTCAACGCCACCCGCATCAGCGGTGCCAATGCGCGTCGGGTATTCAATATCAGCAGCGCAGCGGCCGTGGTGTCGATCAGCGGCCTGAGCCTGCTTGCCGGCAACGCAGGTGATGCGGGCAGCGGCGGTGCGATCCGCAACGTCGGCGATCTGAGCCTCGATGCGGTGCGGCTGCAATCGAATCGCGCGGGTGTCTCGGGCGGCGCGGTGTACAGCGTCGCCAACAACACCGCCGGCGTCTCGGGGCGACTGCGCGTGAGCAGCAGTACCTTCGACGACAATCGCATCGACGCGAGCAACTGCGGCAGCGGGGCTGCGATCCGCAGCGAGGGCGCAGGGTCGCAGACGGTGCTGATCAACAGCACGCTCAGCGGCAATATCGCCGGCAGCAATTGCAGCGGCGGCGCGATCGGCTTCAACGATGGCTCGCTGATCGTGGTGTCCAGCACGCTGGGCCCCAATCAAGGCGGCAGCAGCGGCGGCAACGTCTACAAGGGCTCGCGCGTGGCAGCGATGACCATGCGCAACAGCGTGCTGGTCGAGGGCACGGCGGCGCTCAATCCCGATCTGCACGGTGCCAGCGCAGGATTGATGTCGGATGGCCACAACCTGGTCGGCAACCGCGGCGATGGCGCCGGATTCGTCGCCTCCGATCTGCCGATGGCAACAGCGCCTTTGCTCGACGTGCTGCGCATGTCGCTGGTGGGCCAGACGCCGGTGCGTATACCGATGGCCGCCAGTCCGCTGGTCGATGCGGTCGGTGCCGGGTCGTGCGTGGACGCAGGCGGTGTGGCGTTGCTCGCCGTCGACCAGCGCGGCGTGGCGCGACCACAGGCCGCGGCATGCGATATCGGCGCCGCAGAGCGCAGTTTCGTGATCGACGAGCTGTTGTTCCGCGACGGTTTCGAATAGTCCGGCGGCGCCGACGGCGCCGCCATTGGTGGCCGCGACTACACGATCGGTTGGTCCCGCCCTGTCCGCGTTGTAGCATCATGCGGATCGCCGAGGAGACCGCGCATGTCCGATCCGTTCGCGCCCGACCAGTGGGTCAAGGGCTGGCAGGAGCTGCAGCAGCGGTTCGCCACCACTTGGCACGACGCGAATGCCGGCGTTGCCGGCGGCCCGGGCATTCCCCTGCAGCAGGGCTTCGAGATGTGGAGCCAGCTCGCGGGCACCGGAAGTGCCGGCAACCAGACGCTGGAGCGCATGGTCGATGGCGCGCGGCAGATGGTGTCGATGATGCAGTCGGCGCTCGCCAGTGCAGGCGGCAATGCGCAGATGCCCGGCGCCGACTGGAGCCAGGCCTTTGCCGGCGCGCTGGGTGGCTTCGACCTGCAGCGCAATCCGGTGGCCGATGCGCTGCGCCAGGCCAGCGGCACGGGCGCACAGGGTTTCGAGCAGATGTTCGCCCAGTTCAGCGCGGCGGCCAAGCCGCTGAACGATTCGTTTGCCGCCGGCCTGCACCTGCCGACTTTCGGCTATTCGCGCGAGGCGCAAGCGCGCAACCAGCAACTGATGCTGGCGATGTCCGAGCAGGCGCAGCAGCTGAATCGGTATCAGCGACTGATGCTCGATGCGAGCCGTCGCGCGGTGGAAAAGCTTCAGTTGAAGCTCGCCGAGCACAGCGAGCCGGGGCGGCAGCTGAAATCGTTCCGCGAGATCTACGACACCTGGATCGATGCCGCCGAGGAAGGTTATGCCGAAGTCGCCCTGTCGGATGAGTTCCGCAGCGCCTACGGCGCGCTGGTGAATGCGCAGATGCGCGTGCGCCAGCACGTGCAGCAGGAGATCGAACGCAATACCGGCGGCGTCGGCATGCCGACCCGCACCGAACTGGATGCCGTGCATCA
>JBBSDI010000046.1:0-15922 GCA_038249585.1 Lysobacterales bacterium
ACCGACGCGCACTATGAGGTGCGGCACATCGCGCGCGACACCAGCTGCGACATACGCTGGCGTGGAATCGCCGACGAGCGCGCGCGCGCGGTTTTCGGCGGCACCATCGTGGTCGAGGTGGGCGCCGATGGGTCCGATGCCAAACTGTCGAACAAGAACCTGCTGCTGTCGCCGCACGCGGAGATCGATACACGCCCGGTGCTGGAGATTTTCGCCGACGAGGTGAAGGCCGCGCATGGCGCGACGGTCGGTCGGCTCGACGACAATGCGCTGTTCTACCTGCGCTCGCGCGGCGTGCCGGAGGTGCAGGCGCGCACCATGCTGACCTACGCGTTCTGCGCCGACGCGCTGGCAGCCGTGGAGCCGGAGTCGCTGCGCGCGCAGCTCGGCGCGCGTCTTGCCGCGCACCTTCCGCAGCAACATGAGGTGGATGCATGAACGCCGTACGTGCAGATTTCTCCGCAGACTCGATCGATGTGCTGCGCGTGCGCGCGGATTTCCCTGGACTGGCGCGCCGCATCAATGGCAAGCCGCTGGTGTACTTCGATAACGCCAATACCGCGCAAAAGCCGCAATCGGTGATCGATGCGGTCAGCGACTACTACACCGAACACAACGCCAACGTGTCGCGCGCGGTGCATACGCTGGGTTCCGAAGCGACCGCGCTGTACGAGGGCGCGCGCGACAAACTGGCGCGCTGGATCAACGCCGGCTCGCGCGAGCAGCTGGTGCTGACCAGCGGCACCACGATGGCGATCAACCTGGTCGCTTCGTCGTGGGCGCAGCCGCGTCTGCGCGCGGGCGATGCGATCGTGGTCACCACCATGGAACACCACGCCAACATCGTGCCGTGGCAGCTGGTCTGCGAGCGCACCGGGGCAATCCTGAAGGTGGCACCGATCACGCCTGGGGGCGAGCTGATCATCGAGGAGCTGTTCAAGCTGCTCACGCCCGAGGTGCGCCTGCTGGCCCTGACCCATGTCTCCAACGCGCTGGGCACGGTCAATCCGATCGCCATGATCGCGGCCGAGGCGCGCGCTCGCGGCATCACCGTGCTGGTGGATGGCTCGCAGGCGCTGCCGCACATGGCGGTGGACGTGCAGGCACTCGGCGTGGACTTCTACGCATTCACCGGGCACAAGATGTTTGGTCCGACCGGCACCGGCGCGCTGTGGGCGCGTGCGGGACTGCTCGACAGCATGCCGCCGTTCCTCGGTGGCGGCGAGATGATCCGGGTGGTGAAGTTCAGCGGCAGCACCTATGCCGATCCGCCGCACCGCTTTGAGGCCGGCACCCCCAACATCGCGGGCTTCATCGGACTCGGTGCGGCAGTGGACTACATGGAGTCGGTCGGCATCGCGCAGATTGCCGCGGCCGAGCGTGAACTGCTGCACTACGCCACCGCGCGCTTTCTGGAAATCCCCGGACTGCGCATCCTTGGGCAGGCCCGCGACAAGGCGGCGGTGATTTCGTTCCTGATCGACGGCGTGCATGCCCACGATCTGGCGACTCTGATCGATGCCGATGGCATCGCGGTGCGCTCCGGCCACCACTGCGCCCACCCGCTGATGCAGTTCTATGGCGTGGCTGCGACCGCACGCGCGTCGCTGAGTTTCTACAACACCACCGAGGAAGTCGACCGTTGCGTCGACGCCCTGCAGCGCGCGCGCAAGATGCTGGCTTGAGCGAGCCGGGCGGCGATTCCGCAATCTGTCCGCTTGCTTCGAAGAGGGCGGCCTTGGCTTACAATCCACTGATGGCTGTCGCAGAGATCTATCGTGAAGTAGTGCTCGCGCACAACCGCGCGCCCAAGCGCTTCGGCGCGCTGCCCGATGCAACCCACGCCGGCGACGGCGACAACCCGGCGTGCGGTGATGCGCTGCATGTGGTACTGCGCGTGGCCGATGGACGTATCGTGGACTTGCGATTCAGTGGCGAAGCGTGCGCGGTCACGATAGCGGCAGCGTCGATGCTGGGCGAGTTGCTGGTCGACGGCCGCGTGGAGACGTTGGCTTGTTTGCGCGAGGACTTCGGGCGCTTGCTGGGAGGCGAGCCCGCCAGCCCGGCCTTGGGAGAACTGGCGGCGCTGGCCGAACTGGCCCGCCATCCGGCGCGTCATCGCTGCGCGCTGCTGGCATTCGAAGCCGTAGCGTCGGCGTTGTCCAACCCGACCTTCGATGCCGACGGGTCTGCGACGCGCGCGGGCGTCGATGCGAGTGGAACGGTCCGATGAGCACGCCCGCAGGTCTGGTGTGTCGGGCGGCGGGTACCGCCGATGCACCGGCAATCGTGGCGCTGGTCGAGTCGGCCTATCGCGGCGAGAGCAGTCGCGCCGGCTGGACCACCGAAGCCGACCTGCTCGACGGTCGGCGCACCGACAGCGACGACGTGCTGGCCTTGATCGGCGCCAGCGATTCGCGGATCGTGCTGCTCGAGCGCGACGGCGACCTGATCGCCTGCGCGCATATCGAACGGCATGCGGACTGGTGCTATTTCGGCATGTTCAGCGTGCGGCCGCGCCTGCAGGGCGCAGGCATCGGCGACGCACTGCTGCGCGAGTGCGAGCGTGTCGCGCGCGAGCAGTGGTCATTGCGGCAGCTGCGCATGACGGTGATCTGGGTGCGCGAGGAGTTGATCGCGTGGTATCGGCGCCGTGGCTATGTGCTCACCGGCGAACGCAAACCCTTTCCCTATGGTGATGCACGATTCGGCCTGCCGCGTCGCGACGATCTGGAATTCATCGTGCTGGCCAAGGACCTCTGAGAAATGACCAGGCATCCGACCGTGTGCGACACAAGCCAGTCTCGCCGTCGTAGGGCGATTCACGTTTCGACCCAGGATATGCGATGACCGAGTGGACCCGTGTATGCGCCACCCATGAGCTGCTGCCGGGCGAGTACCGGGTGGCTGCGGTCGACGGCGTGCAGGTCGCTGTGTTCAACATCGATGGCGCGCTGTATGCGATCGAGGACGTGTGCACTCACGATGGGGGCGAACTGACCGGCGGCCCGCTGCACGGCGCGGAGATCGAATGCCCGCGGCATGGCGCCCGCTTCGACGTGCGCAGCGGCGCGGCGCTGTGCGCGCCGGCCTACGAGGCGACCGCGAAGTTTCCGGTCAAGGTCGAAGCAGGCGCTGTATGGACGCGCGACGATCGTTGGGATTGAGTGTGGGAACGCGATCGATCGCGGATGACAGTCAGCCGCCATGCAGCCCATGTGCGACGATGCGCAGGCCGCCAAACCGAGGATGGACGATGAAGATCTCGATTACCGCGTTCCTGTTGTTGCTGGGCAGCCTGTCCCCGGCGCAGGGGCAATGTCCGCCAGAAGGGCTGACTGCAGCCCAGATCGCACAATTGCGCCTGCAGGGTTATGCGATCGGCGACGACGACACCCGCAATCGTCTCGCGCTGGCATTGCTCGGTTGCATTGGCGACCGCGATCCGGCGTTGCGCGATGGCCTCGCTGTCGAGGCCGTTGCCGCATGGCTGCGCGGCAAGTCGCTGACTTCCGACACCGTGGTGCAACTGTACGACGGACTGCTGGCGCAACTGCGCGACACCCGCGATCCGTACGGTTTTCGACGCCCGTTCGCCGTACTGGTTCTCTCCGAGGTGGCGCGCGCGGACCGTATCGACACCGTGCTGACGGCACAGCAGCGCGCTGCACTGGTCGATACGGCAATCGGCTTCGTCAACGAGATCAGCGATTATCGCGGTTATTCGGATACGGAGGGTTGGCGCCACGGCGTGGCGCATGCGGCAGACCTGATCCTGCAACTGGCGATCGATCCGCAGGTCGACGCGCCGGCGGTCGAGCGGCTGATGAACGCGCTGGCGAGCCGCATCGCCCCGTCTGCCAAGGTGTACTACATCCATGGCGAGCCCGAGCGACTGGTGCGTGCGGTCTACTTCACCTGGGCGCGCGGCGTACTGGATGCGGCATTCTGGACCCGCTGGTTCGACGCGATTTCCTCGCCGCTTCCCGCAGCCGACTGGGGCCAGGTGATGAGCAATGAAAGGGGGCTGGCGCGCCGCCACAATACGCAGGCGTTCCTGCTCAACTTGGCGCACGTGGCGCGCAAGGGCCGAGGCGCAACCGATGCGGCCCTGCTGGCCGAGGCCGACCGCGCGCTGGCGCGCTTCTATGGCGAATAGCGAACCCTCATCCAGCGCTCGGGGGCAACGCAGTCTCCCGGTCTTGCCGCGCGCTCAGGTCGGCTCGATCTTGACCAGCACCAGCTCGCCGCCGCCGGTGAGTACGCACTGGCGAGCACCGGGCTCGGATTCGAGGATCAGCGTATCGCCAGCCTGTGCGGTGGCGCCCGGGTCGGTGTGCTGTTGCTGCGCGGTACCGGAGACCACATGCACGATCCATGTCGCGTTCGGCTCGGGAAACAGCACGATCGGTCCGACCAGTGGGCGGAAGAAGGTCTTGTGACCGAGGGCTGCGCGGCGGGTGAACACGTTGAAGTCGCGGGAGGCGCCGTCGATCAGCTTGCAGCGCGCGTGCTCGTCGCCGCGGAAAGCCAGCATCTGGCCGCGCCGGTGCAGCAGCACCGGATTGCTGGTCGCGAAGAACAGTTCGAGTCCTGCGCCTTCGAGCAGAACGAGACTGCGATCGCAGGCGTCGTAGATCGAGAATTCACCATCGCGCTCGACATCCGCGAGCGACACCCGCCAGTCGAACGGTGCATCGTCGGCGCCGCGCGGATGGCGCGCGATCTCGGTCGTCCATCCGCCATCGTTGCGCCAGCGCATGCGGCGATAGTCGGCGCGGGTCAGGTGGGTCAGCTTCATGCCGCCAGTACGCCGCGCAGTTGCTCGGTCGACAGGCGCAGGCTCTCCGACCACGGCAGGCCGATGATCGGCGTCGCCGTAAGCGCATCGAGAAATACCTCCTGTTGGCCTTCACCCAGCAGGTGGCGATAGTCGACGGTGATCTCGGTGCCGGGCTCGAGCGCGGCAGCGGCGAACACGAATCCGAGATGCCAGATGCCGGTCGGTGCGAAGGCATGGTTGACGTAGCATTCGTCCGGCCACTCGGGGGTGACCGTGAACTGGTCTTCGAACCAGCGGATGCTGCTGGGCAGCAGCGCGTCGGCGTCGGGCCGCGCGGCGATCTCGTCCCAGCCCCAGGTGCGTGGGATCGCATCGGGTGCGATCAGCACGCTGCCACGCGCGACGGTTTGCTCCAGGTACAGGCCCAATCCGGCGCCGGGAATTCCGGATGCTGCGATTCGATAGCGCGGAAGGATCATTCGAAGCTGCTGGCGGGTACCTTCGTACAGTGTACGCGGCCCGCAGCGCGCTTCGCGAGGGCGGGGCGGTCGGCGATTCGCCGACTGCCGCAGGCAGATCGGCAACATCCCAACCCCCCGGGCGGAACCCGGGGGGTCGGCGCCTTCCATGGCGATGTCGTCCTTGACCCGGCGCGTCCTTGCGCCGATCCCATGAAGCCGCTGCAAGTCAGGGCGTGGTGGTCGGCTTGGTCATCGCGGTCGCCGCGACCGCTTTGGCAGGCGCGTTGGCACCGCCGATGGTCAGACGCTCGCGGTTCTTCTCTACGGTCTTCAGGCCAATGCCCTTGACCTCGGCCAACTGCTCGACGCTGCGGAACGGGCCGTTGGCCTGACGCCAGGCGACGATCGCCGCGGCCTTGGAGTCGCCGATGCCGTTGAGCGAAGCCAGCTGCTCGGCGTTGGCGCTGTTGATGTTGACCGCCGGATCGGCCGCGTGGGCGGCGAAGGTGCAGGCCAGAGCGAGGACCATCGAAACCAGGAATGCCTTGATCGTGTTCATCGTGGAGTTCTCCGTATTGTGGGTGGGATTTCCGTATCCGGACGATGCGTTCCGGACCAGACATAGATTGCCGATCCGGCGGCCGCGTCGGGATCGCAAAACGCCGCGCCGGCGTGTACGAGCACGACGGTTGCTGCTGTAGGAAATCGCCTACAGCCCGGAGTGGCGCTAAACTGCAGCTTCGCCCGCCGGGATCGCCGCCATGAACAGCGACAAGCTCTACGAGTTCGTCTCCGATGTGTGGGATCGCCAGATCGTTCCCGAGCTCATCGAGTACATCAAGATCCCGAACAAGTCGCCGATGTTCGATCGCGACTGGGCCGAGCATGGCTTCATGAAGCAAGCGCTGGACCTGATCGAGCATTGGGTTCGCGCGCAGCCGATCAGCGGCATGCTGGTCGAGCGCATCCAGCTGCCGGGCCGCACGCCGCTGCTGATGATCGAGATTCCCGGCAAGGGCGACGACACCGTGCTGTTGTACGGCCACATGGACAAGCAGCCGGAGATGGTCGGTTGGGCCAACGACCTGGGCCCGTGGAAACCGGTGCTCAGCGGCGACAAGCTGTACGGCCGCGGCGGTGCCGACGATGGCTATGCGACTTACGCCTCGCTGACCGCGATCATGGCGCTCGCCGATCGCGGCATCGACCACTCGCGCTGCGTGGTGCTGATCGAAGGCTGCGAGGAATCGGGCAGCTACGACCTGCCGTTCTACATCAACCATCTCGCCGATCGTATCGGCACGCCCTCGCTGGTGGTGTGCCTGGACTCCGGCTGCGGCAATTACGACCAGCTGTGGCTGACCACCTCGTTGCGCGGAATCGCCGGCGGCACGCTGCGGGTCAAGGTGCTGGAGGAAGGCGTGCACTCGGGCGATGCCAGCGGCATCGTGCCGTCGAGCTTCCGCATCCTGCGCGCGCTGCTAGACCGTATCGAGGACCCACTCACCGGGCGCCTGCTGGCCGACATCATGTATGTGGATATTCCCGGCGAGCGCATCGCGCAGGCGCGCGAGGTCGCCGGCGTGCTCGGCCCGCATGTGTTCGACAAGTTTCCGTGGGCCGGCGGCACCCGTCCGATGGCCGAGGACTTGACCGAGATGGTGCTCAACAGAACCTGGCGACCCACGCTGTCGGTGACCGGTGCCGAGGGTCTGCCGAGCCTGCAGGATGCAGGCAACGTGCTGCGGCCGCAGACAGCGGTAAAGCTGTCGGTGCGCATTCCGCCGACGCTCGATCCGGTGCGCGCCTCGAACGCGCTCAAGGAAATGCTCGAGCGCGATCCGCCGTATGGCGCAAGCGTCGAGTTCGAGGTCGAGAAATCATCCACCGGCTGGGCCGCGCCAAGCCTCAAGCACTGGTTGTCGGACTCGATCAATACCGCGTCGAAGACCTACTTCGGTCCGAAGTCGGCATCGATGGGCGAGGGTGGCACGATCCCGTTCATGGGCATGCTGCAGGAGCGTTTTCCCGCCGCGCAGTTTCTGGTCACCGGCCTACTGGGCCCGAAATCGAACGCGCATGGTCCGAACGAGTTCCTGCACATTCCCACCGGCAAGAAGCTCACCGCAGCGGTGGCCAAAGTGATGGCCGACCACTACGTCAATCGCGGCGAGCCGCTGGCCGCCTGAGCCGCCAGAGCGATCAGCGGTCGCCGCATCAGCGCGGCGGCTTCGGCCGGCGGCAGGGCGCGCGCATACAGCCAGCCCTGCTGCACATCGATGCCGCAGTTGCGCGCGAACTCGGCCTGCGCGGCGTCTTCCACGCCCTCGGCCACGATCAGCAGGCCGAGGCTGTGGCCCAGCCGTGTGAGGCCGCGCACCAGCGCGGCATCGCGCGGTTCGTTGATCACGCCACGAATGAAGCGCTGGTCGATCTTGATCGTATCCACCGGCAGGTCGCGCAGGTGGGCCAGCGAGGAAAAGCCGGTGCCGAAGTCGTCGAGCGCGACGCCGAAGCCGAACGCGCGCAGGCGGCCGAGCACCCGCGCGCAGCGTGCAACGTCGTCCAGCGCGGCGGACTCGGTCAGCTCGATACCCAGTTGCGCGGCCGACAGCCGATGACGGGCAAGACTATCGCCGAGGATCTCCGGCAGGTCCTGGTCTGCAAGGCTCTCGGCGCCAAGATTGATCGCCACCCGCGGCACGTTCAGACCGGCGTCGAGCCATTGGCGCAGCTGCCGGCAGGCCAGTTCCAGCACATGGCGATCGAGCCGGCGCGACAGCCCCACGCGCTCGATCGCGCCAGCGAAGCGACCTGGCAGCAGCAGGCCCGCTTCCGGGTGCTGCCAGCGCACCAGGGCCTCGAAGCCGTGCAGGGTATTGCCGTTCGCGTACTGCGGCTGGAAGTGCAGCACGAACTCGGCGCGATCGAAGGCATCGCGCAGCGCGCGCAGACGCACCAGCGGATCGGGTGCGCCGGGCAGGGTCGCTTCGGCTTCCACCCAGCGTGAACCGCCGAGCCGGCGGCCGTCCTCGCAGGCAGCACTCGCGCGCGCGATCTGCTCGGCGAGGTCCTCATCGGCGCGGCGTGCCGCGAGCCCGAAGACCGGCAGCAGGTCCTCGGCCGGCGCCTCGCTGTCGAGCAGACCTTCGAGCGTCTGCAGCAGCGCTGCGGCTTCGCTGCGTGCCGTCTCGGCGCCGCCGCCGATCAGGATCGCAAAACGTCCGCGCTCGATCTGCGCGGTGCGCTGGTCGCCATGGATCTGATCGAGGCGTTTCGCGACTGCGCGCAGCAGGCGATCGGAGCGCGCTCCGAGCCGCGACGAGGCGCGTTCGAAGCCCTGCACGGCCAGCACCAGGATCACCGCATCATCGCCCTGCAGCGTCGGCCAGAGTTCGGAAATGCCGGCGCGATTGCGCAAGCCCGTGATCGGATCGAAACGCAGCAGGGTGCTCACGTGCGCCTGGGCTGCGGTCGCGCGGCGCCGCTCGTCGCCGAGCAGCCACATCGCGATGCCGATGCCGACCGCTGAATAGCCGAGCAGTTCGACCATCACCACCAGCCCGGCCGCCGGGGCGGCGTCGGTGCCGGGCGAGCCCCACACGATCTGCGCGACCAGCGCGAGCTTGACCAGACCAAAGGTCGCCAGTCCCAGACCGACCGCGCGTTGGCTGCGTCGCCTGCTGCGTTCACGCCGCAGCAGGATGTACAGACCGCACAGCAGATAGGTCAGCGCCACCGTCAGGTACAGCACGCCCAGACGCAGCAGCATGGCGGCCGCGCTGGCGTCTTGGTTGGTGACATAGCTTGCTCCGAGCATCGCACCCAACGCCGCGCCGCCACCGACGACGATGGAAAGCACGCGCCGCGGCGGCAACTCGCGACGGTCCAGCCACAGCGTGCCCAGTATCAGCAGCGCAAGTTGCGCATGCGCGGCCGCAAGCGAGAACACGGTGGCGAACAGGCGCCACGGATGATCGATATCGGCACCGTGCTGGGCCAGACCGAACGACCACGCCGCGCCGACCACATAGGTTGCCATCGCGATGAAGCTCCACGACCACAGGGTCACGGTTGCGCGCGGATGCAGCCGATGCTGCCAGGCCAGCATCGCCGCGAGTACCAGCGCGATCAGCAGCTGACCCCAGGCGCCGATGAGCAGGAACTGCGTTTCGGTTGCGGTCGGTGTCATGCCCTCTCCCGGATCCAGATCACACTGTCATGGCAGTGAAGCCGAGGTGTCCGCCTGCACTGCGGCTGCCCGCCCGCGCTCGACGTCGATCCCGCGCAGCACCCACAGGCCGATCACGAAAAAACCACCGGTCGCCAGCATCGCGATCCGATGGTTGCCGGCGGCCACCCACGTGATGGTGCCATAGGTCAGCGGGCCGATGATCGAGGCCAGTTTCACCGCGAGACCCCAGAGTCCGAAGAATTCGGCGCGCCGCGCGATCGGCGACAGCCAGCCGACCAGCGCGCGGCCCGCCGACTGCGCTGCACCGAGGCCGAGACCGGCGAGGTTGGCAGCGACCCAGAACGTGGCCGCGTCGCGCGCCAGCCAGGCCACCGTCACGGTGGCGATCCACAGCCACAGGGTCAGGGTCAGGGTGCGCCGATGGCCGAGGCGATCCTGCACCTGGCCGAACAACAGTGCACCGATCGCGGCGGTGACGTTGACGACCAGCAGCATGATCAGGGTCTGCTGGGTGCCGAATCCCAGTGCCTCGGTGGCATAGATTGCGGCCAGTGCGATCACCGTCTGCACCCCGGCCTGGTAGCACACGATACAGCCGAGCAGGCGCCGCAAGTCGCGGAATTGCGCTGCGTGGGCGAGCGTATGGCGCAGGCGCGAGAAACTGCCGCGCAGCAGATGGCCGCTGCTGCGTGGCTGCGGCACCGCACGTTCGCTTAGCAGCAGGAACGTCGGCAGGGCCGCCAGCGCGAACAGGGCCGCGGTAATCAGCATCGTGACCGGCACGAACTGTGCGGCGGTCTGCCCGCGCGCCTGCGCGAAACCGACCCAGCCCACGCACAGGCCCAGTGCCAGCAGCCCACCCAGATAGCCCAGCGCCCAGCCCCAGCCCGACACCCGACCCAGCGCCTCCGGCTGCGCCAGTTCCGGCAGGAATGCAGCGCTCAGGTTCTCGCCGCTGCCGTAGCAGAAGTTCGACACCACGATCAGCACGATGGCCAGCACCAGGGTGCCGGGACCGGTGAGCGCGAGCGCCGCGGTTGCCGCCACGCATCCGAGGGTGGTCAACAGCAGCAATCGCTTCTTGATCGCGCGCAGATCGGCCAGTGCGCCCACGATCGGCGCGGTGAGCACGATCAGTGCATAGGACAGCGCCAGCGACGCAGTCCAGGCGAAGGTCGCCCAATCGGCCCCAGCGGCGATGGTGCTTACGAAGTAGGCGTTGAATACCGCGGTGATGATCACCGTGGTGTAGCCGGAGTTGGCGAAGTCGTACATCGCCCACGCCCACAGCTCGCGCCGCCGCACGCCGGGCGCGAGAGCTGCATCGATGCTCGCACCGATACCCATCAGCGGGCGATGCCCTGCCGCCACGCGAATACCGCAGCCTGGGTGCGATCGACGCAGCCGAGCTTCGCCAGCACGTTGCTTACGTGGGTCTTGACGGTCTTCTCGCCGATCGCGAGGCGCGTGGCGATCGCGTGGTTCGGCAGGCCCTCAGCGACCAGTGCGAGCACTTCATGTTCGCGCCCACTGAGCGCATCGATGGCAAGCTTCGCCGGCCGTTTCGTGGTTGTCTGCAATCGTTCGGCAGCGCGTGGATGCAGCACCGCTTCGCCGATTGCGGCCTTGCGCACCACCTGTGCCAGTGCGTCCGGGCCGAGGTCCTTGAGCACATACGACAGCGCGCCGGCTTGCATGACCTGCTCAATCAGGGTGCGGTCCTCGCTGGAGGTGACGATGACGATGCGGACCTGCGGACACTGCGCGCGGATGCGCGCAGCCGCCGCAGCGCCGCCGCCCGGCATCAGCAGGTCGAGCAGCAGCACCTGCGGTGCGTGTTCCATGCAGGCCACGAGCGCCGAATCGCCGTCGGCGGCTTCAGCGACCACCAGCATATCGCGCTGGGTTTCGAGGAACGCGCGGATCCCCTGTCGGACCATCGCATGGTCGTCGGCCACCAGCACACGGATCGCAGCGCTGCTCATCGGGCTGTCTGCGGGTCGGACCGCCAGCTCAGGCGCGCTTCGAAACCGTTGCCGACGCGGCTGGACCACTCGAAGCGCCCGCCGGGCAACACCTGGGCGCGTTCGCGCAGGTGCACCAGTCCCCTGCCGACTGTCGGGGTGCCGTCGATTCCGCAGCCGTCGTCGCGGATCGCGAGCAGGAACCGCGCGCCGTCATGCGTCAGTGCCACCACCACGGTCTGCGCGCCGCTGTGGCGCATCGCATTGGCCAGCGCCTCGTCGAGCGCGCGGGCCAGGGTCTCCTGATGCGCTTCGGGCACCTGGTCGGCATCCTCCACCGCCAGTCGCATCGCGATTCCCGATTCGCGTGCAAAGGCCTGCGCCCTGGCGGTCAGGCGCGCCGCAAAGCCGCTGCGCTCAGGTGGGCGCAGTTCATCGAGAATCTGCGCCAGTTCGCGCTGGATGTCCTCGGCCAGCCGTCGCGCTTCCGCCAGCGGAGCGCCGGCCGCAGCGCCAGCGTCGATCCGGGCCTGCAGCGTGCCCAGTTGCAGCGACAGCGCGAAGGCCTTCTGTTTGACCGTGTCGTGCAAATCGCGCGCGAGTCGCGCGCGCTCCGAGAATGCGGCCAGTTCGGTGCGGGTGTCGACCAGGGTGTGCAGGTCGCGCGCCATGCGGTTGAGCCGCTGCGCAAGGCGACCCAGTTCGTCGTCCGAGGAATCGACCACCAGGCGCGAGAAATCTCCACGCCGCCAACCTGCGACCGCGTGTTCGATCGCATGCAGACGGCGGGTGACGTACCAGCCGATGAACAGCGCCGCTGCAGTGGCGAACAGCAGCAGGAAGGCCAGCATCAGCGGCCATTCGAACGACAGCGCCAGCTTCATCCGCTGCCACGGCAAGGGTACCCGCAGTTCCAGCACCAGCAGTGGTGCCGCCGCGCCATCGCCGAGTGCGACGGCGTAGCGGCGCAGGTAGTCGGGCGAGTCGGCGCTGGCGATCCGCTGCACGCCCGCGCCACGGATCGTTTGAAGCATGGCCCGGTCCGGCGCCATGCCAGCGGTGTCGCGCCCGGCGGGTGCCGCCGCCAGCAGCGTGCCGTCGGCGCCAAAGATTGCCGCCGACAGCGGCTCGCTGGCAAGTTCGAGCAGGACGTAGCTGTTCTGTGCGCCGATCCCGATCCGCGGTCGTTCCAGGCGCAGCAGCCAGCTGGCGAGGGCATCATCCAGACGCGCGCGGTCGCCGGATTCATGCTGCACGATTCGCGCAAAGCGCGGCCGGGCCGCGCCGACCTCAGCCTGCATCGCGCCGCGGTCGACGCTTGCAGAAAACTCGCGAAACTCGAACCAGATCACGCTCGACTCCACCAACAGCAGGGCGGGCAACGAGAGCGCGACGAAGTACAGCCCCAGCTTTGCGAACAGGCTGCGCGGGAGAAGCCGGAATCCGGTCATGGCCGGGATGTTAGCCCGATCTGTGATGGCCCGGACTGTCCTGACCCGAATCTGTCCGGCCCGACCGCCGTGCCGCGCCGGATGGCTCGCCCGGAGTTGACACCTGTCATTACCTGCGCTTGACGACGGTGACTGGGTCGGCGCTTCCCATTCGCACAGGATCGATCCATCGCAACCGGCGATCACCAAGGACCGCCATGAACACTCCCACCGACCGTCTGCTGCCGCTGATCGAGCGCCTGCTGTCCGATCGTCGCCTGCCGCTGCTGGTTCTGCTGCTGGTCGGCGCGGTGTGGCTGTTGCGACGGGGCATCCAGGGCGCGATCCAGATAGTGTTCAGCCTGTTCGGACTCGGCATGGCCTGGTACTGGTCTGGTGCGGGCTTTCTTCACTGGTTCTTCTGAGCTGCTAGTTTGCCGATCGCGTGCGATGCGGCGGCACCTGCCACCAGGTCGCCGCCACCAGCGCTGCGAACCCGGTGTAGGCGACGACGAACACCCACCAGGGCGCGTCGACGTAAAGCAGGCGACCCAGCCAGTGTTCGATGAAGCCATCGCTGTAGGTCGCCTGACCGGCCTGGGTGCGTAGCGCCTGCTCCCATACGGTCAACGGGCACAGCGCGCCCAGCCAGCTCTGCGCGGCGATGAACAGCATGCAGACCAGATGCGCGATACGCAGCGGAAAATGCCGCACCCAGCGCCACCCGCGGGCCGCGCCCAGCATGATCAGCAACTGGCCACCGACCACGGCGAGCACCACCAGCACGTGCAGCAGCAGGATCGCATCGGCGAGAAGGCCGGCGGTAGCCGGTGCGAGCGCTGCGATGCTGGTCACGGTTCGGTGCTCCGGTCCCGGTGGATGACTTGCCCGCGCGCGCAACCTGCGTCAGGCTGGCGCCATGCGAATATTCCTTGGCCTCATGCTGCTGGGCGCGGGTGCTGCGCAAACCGCCCATGCAGACGTCTTCAAGTGTACCGACGACAGCGGCAAAGTCAGCTTCACCGACCGCCCGTGCCCGCAGGGCAGCGATACCGAGGCGTTGGAGATCCGTGCGATAGATCCCAACCAGCCAGCGCCGGCGCCCGGCGCGCGCGAACAGCGTCGCGACTGCGCGCAGCTCGCGCGTCCGGCATGGGACCTGCTGCCGCGCGAGGCCTCAGGCGAGCTCGACGCCACCCAGGCACGCGCCTTGCAGGACGCCCGCAACCAGCTTGCCAGCCAGTGCCGACAGCGGCTGACCACCTCGCCGCTGGCCTACGAGTGTCGTGAGCAGCTGACGGTGTTGACGCGCGCTACCGCGCGCGCTGCCAATCCGCAATACGAGGCCGATCGCGATCTGGTGCAGGCCGATTACGACCGCCGCTGCGGCGATGAGGCGGTGCTCAAGGATATCGCCGAGCATCTGCGCGATCTCGAAAGTATGCCCTCGGCAATGGACCCCGAACCGTCGCAGTAGCGCCGCTGTTCAGTTCAGCTGCCCGTCGGCTGCCCATTCGCGGATCCGCCGGATGGTGTCGATATCCGATTCTCTGTACGCGGAGCGCCGTGCATGGTCATAGCGCGGGCCGGCGTCGGAGGCATCCGCCGGTACCGTCTCGTAGACGAAGCGTACCCACAGCGCACCCGGCTGTGGCTCCTCGATGGTGACCACCAGGCTGCTGCCGGCATGGCGGTCGGCCAGATCGCTGTCGTAGCGGATGCGCAGAACCGGCTGCAGGTGCACGTGGTCGACCAAGCGCAGCGCGCCGAAGTGCAGCTCGCGCTTGCGGTAGTTCTCGCGCTGCTCGAGGATCACGCAATCGTCGAGGCCGGGCATGAACGGTTTCGGGTCGTCGACGCGGCGCGCCAGGCCGCGCCACAGCTGCTCGCGGCTCAATGGATCGAGCAGCGGCAGCAGCGGATCGTTGATTTGCAGCAGGTGTTCGAAGCGCATCGGGTTCGCCAAGGGCCGCGATGCGGCCGAGTGGGCTAAGCCTAAGCGGGGAGCGCAACGCTGTCGAATCCGCAAGCGTGGCGCAAACGCGCGTTAGTCGGCAGAATTGCGCGCTTCCCATCCGCGCCCACGACCATGACCCGACGAATCGCTACCCGCCGCTCGCCGATCCACGGCAACGGCGTTTTCGCTGTGCGCGACATCCCTGCCGGAGTGGCCCTGATCGAATATTGCGGACAGGTGATCACCCAACTGCAGGCAGATCGTCTCTACGACGGCACCACCGATACCGGACACACCTTCCTGTTCATCCTCAACGACGACTACGTGATCGACGCCAATCACGACGGCAATGCAGCGCGCTGGATCAACCACAGCTGCGATCCGAACTGTGAGGCGGTGATCCATGAGCACGACAGCAAGCGTCGGCTGGATCGTGTGTTGATCGAAACCGTGCGCCCGATCCGGTCCGGGGAGGAGATCACCTATGACTACGGCATCGTGCTCGACGAGCGTTACACGCCGGCACTCAAGCGCATCTGGGCCTGCCGCTGCGGCAAGCCCAACTGCACTGGCACGCTGCTCAAGCCCAAGCCGAAGCCAAAGGCGAAACCCAAGCTACCGCAGCGCAGCGCCGCCTGAGCGGCGCTGCGCTGCGGCGCAATCAAAAGAACCTGATCGTCAGCGGATAGCGATAGCGAAAGCCATCGTTGGCGCGCAGCGCGGCGATGATGGTGACCACGATGCCGAACACCCACAGCGCGAATCCGATCACGAAGCCGATCAGGATCACGGTCAGGATGATCGCACCCAAGGCGTACAGCAGCATCGACAGGTTGAAGTTCACCACCTCGCGGCCGACCGCATCGATGTCTGCCGAGTCGTCCTTCTTCACCTGCCAGATCACCAGCGGAATGATCAGGTTGGCGAACGGGATGAAGTAACCGGTCAGTGCCGAGAGGTGCATCAATACCGCGAGCTGGCGGTCCTTCTCGCCGATCGTGCCGATGGTGTCGGACGGCGCCATTGCAGCGGCCGGACCGGGCGGTGGTGATGGCGGAATCGTGGCGCTTTCGTCGGTGGTCATCGATGCGTACTCCAGCGTGGGAACACGCCTGCATCATGCCACCGCAGG
>JBBSDI010000047.1:0-15786 GCA_038249585.1 Lysobacterales bacterium
CCATTTGCCGCGCTACTCATCCCACCGCACTCAATACCCGCAGCCGCTTGTCTTCCGGTACCTCGTGATACGCCAGCACGTGCAGGCCGGGTATCGCGTGGCGCGCCATTCGCGCCAGCAGCGCGCGCACCGTGCCGGGGACCAGCAACACGGCGGGGTCGCCTGCCATTTCCTGGCGTCGAACCACATCGGCCAAGCTGCGCTGCAGGCGTTCGGCGAGGTTCGGTTCGATCGCTCCAGCGCCCCCGTTGAGGCTTTCCTGCAATACCCGTTCCAGCTGCGGGTCGAGGGTGTAGACCGGCAACTCCGCGCCCGCACCGTTGATCTCCTGCACGATCTGCCGGCCCAGCGCCACGCGTACCATCGCAGTCAGCGCGCCGGGGTCCTGGCTGGATGGCGCATGTTCGACCAGCGACTCGGCGATCCGCCTGAAGTGCTTGACCGTGACGCGCTCGAACAGCAGGTTCTGCAGCACGCGCACGATCGATGCCAGCGGCAGCAGCTTCGGGGTCAGGTCTTCGACCAGTTTCGGCGCGACCTTGGACAGATTGGCCAGCAGTTGCTGCGCTTCCTCGTGGCCGAGCAACTCGTGCGCGTGCTCGCGAATCACGTGCGACAGGTGGGTCGCGATCACGGTGGCCGGATCGACCACCGTATAACCCTGGGCCTGCGCCTGCGGCTTGATCGCGAGCAGGATCCAGAACGCGTCGAGGCCGAACGCCGGGTCCTTGGTGGCGATGCCGTCGATGGAACCAAACACGCGGCCCGGGTTCAGCGCCAGCTCGCGCTCGGGCATCACCTCGCCGCTGGCGATCGGCGCGCCGTGCAGCACGATCCGATAGCCGCCGGGCGCCAGTTCCAGGTTGTCGCGGATGTGCACCGCAGGGACCAGGAAGCCCAGATCGCCGGTCAGCTTGCGGCGCACGCCCTTGATCCGCGCCATCAACTCACCGCCCGCGTTGCGATCGACCAGCGGAATCAGCCGATAGCCGACTTCAAGGCCGAGCGCATCGATTGGCTGCACGTCTTCCCACGACAGTTCGGGATTGCCTTCCGGCCGTGCTGCCGCGGTTGCCGGTTCGCCGGCAGCCTGAGCCGCCTGCTGGCGCTTGCGACGGATCGCCCACGCGAACCCGCCGACCACGCAGGCCATGAACAGCAGCGCGGCATTCGGCATGCCCGGAATCAGGCCCGCCACTGCCAGCACGCCGGCGCTGATCAGCAGCGGCTCGCTGCGGCCGAACAGCTGTTCGGTCACCTGCTCGCCCATGTCCTGGCGCCGCGATGCGCGGGTCACCAGCATGGCCACGCCTACCGAGACCAGCAGTGCGGGAATCTGCGCCACCAGGCCGTCGCCGATGGTCAGCAGGGTGTAGATGCGCGCCGCGTCGCTGGTCGACATGTCGTGCTGCATCACGCCGATCAGCAAGCCACCGACGAGATTGATGATGATGATCAGGATCCCGGCGATCGCGTCGCCGCGCACGAACTTGCTGGCGCCGTCCATGGAGCCGAAGAAGTCGGCTTCCTCACGAACTTCCTCGCGCCGGGCCTTGGCTTCCTCGCGGGTCAGCAGTCCCGCGTTGAGGTCGGCATCGATCGCCATCTGCTTGCCGGGCAGGGCGTCGAGGATGAAGCGTGCGGATACTTCCGACACCCGACCCGCACCCTTGGTCACCACCACGAAGTTGATGATGGTCAGGATCACGAACACCACCAGGCCGACCGCGTAGTTGCCGCCGATCACGAAGTGCCCGAAGGTTTCGATCACGTTGCCCGCAGCGCCCGGACCGGTGTGGCCTTCGAGCAGGATGATGCGGGTCGAGGCCACGTTCAGGCCCAGCCGCAGCATGGTCACCATCAGCAGCACGGTCGGAAACGCCGAGAAGTCCATCGGCCGGGCGACGTACACCACCGCCAGCAGCAGCACCAGCGAGATCGCGATATTGAAGGTGAACAAGGTGTCGAGTGCGATCGGCGGTAGTGGCATCACCACCATCGCCAGCAGCACCATGATGATCAACGGTGCGGCGAGCGTGCGGCCACCGGCTTGCAGCAGTCTGGCAATTCCCTGACGGTCGAACGTCGTTGACATGGCGGAGGGCTGGTCGCTTTTCCGGCGCGGAGGCGTGATTGCCGATCCGGTGCAAGCGCCGTGCTAGGAGGTTCGACAGGTGGTTGCGCGGGAACCGGATCAGCAGCGACTGTGGCCAACGGATGTTCCGCAGTCCCCGGCATGCCTGCACCCCGCTGGATTGCATGGGTGGCGATGGCAACACTTGCTCGCTGTGGGAGCTGCCATGGCAGCCATCGGCGTCGCGGCAGTAGCGCATGGTCCGGCAGCCGTCATGCCAGCTCCCACCGCGCGACAGCGCACTCGGTGCAAGTCTTGTCACCTCGACGCGTGGGCTGCTCGGTACGAGGCGATCCCTGTGCGTTCGAGCCAGCCGTCGGGCAGCTCCCGACAGCGGCCGCGACAAGCCCCGATCTCAAGCTTGCACCGATGTGGTCGATATCAAGCTTCGATGGATATCCTCACGCTCGTCGGACTTCTCCTGGCGTTGGCGGCGATCGTCGGCGGCAGCGTGCTCAAGGGCGCAGGCGTCGCCGGACTCGTCTCCGGCGCCGCCTTCCTCATCGTTATCGTCGGCACGATCGCCGCGATCTTCGTGCAGACCCCGCTGGCTACCTTCAAGCGATCGTTGCGACTGATCGGCTGGATCGTGGTGCCGCCAGCGCGTGACGGCGATGGCACGATCAAGCGGATCGTCGAGTGGAGCAATACCGCGCGCAAGCAGGGCTTGCTTGGACTGGAAGCGCAGGTCGAGCGGCAGCGCGATCCTTTCGTGCGCAAGGGTCTGCAGCTGCTGGTCGATGGCGCAGAGCCGGAAGCCATCCGGGCCAACCTCGAGATCGAGATCTCGGCCATCGAGCACCATGACCAGGCTGCGGCCAGGGTGTTCGAGTCGATGGGTATCTATGCGCCGACCATGGGCCTGATCGGCGCGGTTCTCGGCTTGATGGCGGTGATGCAGAATCTCGCCGATCCGTCCAAGCTCGGCACCGGCATCGCGGCGGCCTTCACCGCCACCATCTACGGCATTGGTTCGGCGAACCTGGTGTTCTTGCCGGCGGCCAACAAGCTGAAGTCAGCCATCGGCCAGCAGGCGCGCGAGCGCGAGATGTTGTTGGAGGGCCTGATCGGTATCGCACGCGGTGAGAACCCGCGCGCCATCGAGTCGAAGCTCAAGGGCTTCCTGAGCTGAGCGCGGCCATGGCCCGCCGTCGCAAGCATGAAGAACACGGCAACCATGAAGCCTGGGCGATCCCCTACGGCGACCTGGTTACCTTGCTGTTGGCATTTTTCGTGGTCATGTACGCGATCTCCTCGGTCAACGAGAGCAAGTATCGGGTTGTCGCGCAGTCGCTCAGCGAAGCCTTCGGTGGTCCACCGATAAACCTGCAGCCGGTGCAGGTGGGTGCCCCGATCGCGCTTGGACCCGCACCGGCCAGGGCGTCCCTGGCGCCAGCGCCGATTCAACTACCGATCATCGGAGCCATGCCGCGACGCGATCTCGCCGAAACCCGCGAGCAGATCGCCGCAATCGAGCATGCACAGCGGCAGAAAGAGGCGATGCAGCAGGAGACTCTCGGCGTGCTGGCCACCGAACTGGAGGCAGCGCTGTCGGGAATGATCGACTCGGGCGACATCGCGGTGCGGCGCAATCCACTGTTCCTCGAAGTCGAGATGCGCGCCGATATCCTGTTCGGCTCCGGATCGGCGGTACTGCAGGGCGACTCCGGTGCGGTGGTGCAGCGGATCGGTGCGACGCTCGCGCCGTTTCCGAATCCGGTCAAGGTCGAGGGGCATACCGACAACCAGCCGATCGCCAGTTTCCAGTTTCCGTCGAACTGGGAACTGTCGGCAGCGCGCGCGGCCAGCGTGGTCAAGCTGTTCGTATCCAGTGGGGTAGCATCACAGCGGGTGGCGGTGGTCGGCTACGGCTCGGAACGTCCGAAGGACGGCAACCAGACCGAAGCGGGACGCAACATCAATCGACGGGTCGTGCTGGTCATCCTTGCCGAGCCCGAAGCCGACGAGATCGACGACGTCAGGCCGGCGCCGGCGGCGAGCGGCACTTCGCTTGCCAGCCGTGGCACAGAGCCTGCAACGCCCGAGTCCGGAGGGCGACCATGAGCGTCTGGTGTTGCGCGAATCAAAAGGGTGGTGTGGGCAAGACCACCACCACGGTGGCGTTGGCCAGCCTGATCGCGGCCGAGGGTCGCCGCGTGCTTGTGATCGATCTCGATCCACACGCTTCGCTGAGCCATTGGCTGGCGCCGAGTGCGGCAGACATCGGCCGCGGCGTGGCCGATCTGTTCAGCGCCGATGCGCCAGCGCCCGGCGATCTGATCATCGCCAGCGGCGCGCCGAACCTCGACGTGCTGCCCGCGCAAGCGGGATTGGCGACGGTGGAACGACACGGCATCGGCAAGCAGGGTCTGGGCCTGGTGCTGTCGAAGGCACTTGCCGAACTGGCCCCTCGCTACGACGCGATCCTGCTGGACTGCCCGCCGACGCTTGGCGTGCTGATGGTCAGCGCGCTGGCGGCGGCCGATCTGTTGATTGCGCCGACCCAGACCGAGCCGCTGGCGCTGCACGGCCTCGACGGCCTGCTGCGCACCGCACAGATGATCGAGCGCTCGCGCGGCCGCGAACTGCCGCGACGGATCGTGCCCACCATGTACGACAAGCGCACCCGTGCAGCGCAAGACACCCTTGCGAGCATGCGTGAGCGACATCCCGGACTGGTGTGGGAGAGCGAGATTCCTGTCGACACTCGTCTACGTGAGGCCAGTCGCGACGCGCAGGCGCCAGCGCTGGCCCAGACCGTTTCCCGCGGTGTCGTTGCCTACGCCCGCCTGTTGGCATGGCTGCGCGGCGAGCCGGTGGTGCCCGAGGAGATCGCCGCATGAGTCACGCCGATATGCTCAACGCCTACGTCGACAGCCTGCTCGGCGAGTCGACCGTGGCCGAACCTGCCCCGGCTGCCGTCGTGCGCGTCGCGCCGGTCGCCGTCGCCGTGCCGACGATCGCACCGTCGCATGGCCCGCGTGCGCCGCTGCCGGTGCTGCCGACCCGCTTGAAGCCCGGCGTGCCGCCTGCGCGTGCGCCCGCAGCGCAGATCGGCCACGACACGCTGGCGCGCCTGCTGGTGACTCCGCCACCCGCTGCCGATCTGCGCCGGGACCAGGCAACACGCTGGCTGAGCTTCATGCTGGCCGCACAAGCCTACGCGGTGGAAGTGTGCAAAGTACAAGAAGTCGTTCGCGTACCGGATATCGCACCAGTAGTCGGCGCGGGTGCCGATTCGGTGGGGGTCATGAATCTGCGTGGCCAGATCGTGCAGGTCGTGAGTCTTCGTGAGCGCCTCGGGCTTGGCCCATTGCCGCAGTCGGCGAACTGCCGCGTGGTGGTGTTGGAGGAGGCCGGCAACGTGCTTGGCCTGCTGGTCGATGCAGTAGCCGAAGTGTTCGACGCCGACGCCGACGCGATCCACGACTCCGGGCTGGTGCACGGTTCGCTGCCGGCCGCCTGGTTTCGCGGACTGTTGCGCAAGAACAGCGAGCTGGTGGTCGCACTCGACGCCTCGCGTCTGTTGGCGCACTGAATCCGATGCGCGCGAACGATCGGGATTGCATGATGAACCCCGCTGTTGCGGGTTGCGCCTGTGGCGATCCCGACAATCCCAAAATGCAACGCCATCGCCATCGGCAGCTGCGGCTCAGCTCTCATGCGGTACGCCACACGATTCCCCGGACCGCTGCACGGCACATCAATTGCCTGATCCATCCCGCGCGGAATCGCGGCCCATTCACCCGACGGCGCATCAGCGGAGCAAGACCATGAGCACGATCGAATTGGAATCCGACCTCGGTATCGAGGGCGCCGCGCGACTTCATGCGCAGCTCGCGACAAGTCTCGACAGCAAGCGCACGCTGAGCATCGACGCGTCGAAGGTAGATCGCCTGCATGCCGCGTCGATGCAGGTACTGGTCGGCTTCGTGCGCGAGCGCACTGCCGGCCGCCGCAAGACCCGCATCACCGATCCCAGCAGCGCGCTGCGCTCCGCCGCAGTCGCGTTGGGTGTCCACCGGATACTCGGCATCGAAACCCAAGGAACGCGCGCATGAGCACCCGGATTCTCGCCGTCGACGACTCGGCGTCCATGCGCCAGATGGTCGCGTTCACGCTCAAGGCCGCCGGCTTCGACGTGGTCGAGGCCGAGGACGGCGCGATCGCGCTCGGCAAGGCCAAGGGCGAGCGTTTCGGCGCGGTAATCGCCGACGTCAACATGCCGAACATGGACGGGATCGCCCTGATCCGCGAGCTCCGCCAGCTTCCCGACTACAAGTTCACTCCATTGTTGATGCTCACTACCGAAGCCGGTCCGGAGAAGAAACAGGAAGGCAAGGCCGCCGGGGCCACCGGCTGGCTGGTCAAGCCATTCAATCCCGAGCAACTGATCAATACGCTGAAGAAAGTGCTGGCCTGAGACTGCGTGCTGCATACACCGGCAGCACAGCAACGCTGCCTCGCGATTTCCGCGATCCGAATTCCCGAACCACCAGGAGCCACGGCTCCGCACATCGAGTCCCGACTGCCATGGCCATCGACCTGTCGCGTTTTGTCGCCACCTTCTTCGAGGAAAGCCGCGAGGGTCTCGACGCGATGGAGTCCGGCCTGCTGCGACTCGACCAGGGCGAGCGCGACGTCGAGTTGATCAATACGATATTCCGCGCTGCGCATTCCATGAAGGGCGGTGCCGGCTCGTTCGGATTCACCGCGATCACCGAACTGACCCACCTGCTCGAGACCCTGCTCGACCAGATGCGCAGCGGCAAGCGCGAGATCGAAGCGAATGCCGTCGACGCGCTGCTGTCGTCGGTCGACGTGCTGCGCAGCCTGCTGGCGGCAGCGCAAGGTTCCGGTCCGGTCGACAACGCAAGTCTGGCATCGATCTGCGAGCGTCTGAAGCTGGTGTTGGCAGGAGCAAGCCCCGCTGCGATCCCTGCAAAAGCGGCGGCCACCGTCGATGCAGCCGCGCCAGCCCCGTCCGGTTGGTCGATCCACTTCACGCCGCACCCCAATCTTTTCCTGACCGGCAACGATCCGCTTCGCATACTCAGTGAACTGCAGCGGCTGGGCGACTGCACGGTGACCTGCGACGACACGCGCTTACCGGGCTTCCATGAAATCGACCCGACCACAAGCCTGCTCGCCTGGAAAGTGGCGCTGCATGGTGCAGTAGAGCGCAGCGTCGTCGAGGATCTGTTCTCGTGGGTCGAAGGCGACTGCGATCTGCGTATCCAAGCGCTCGCAGCCGGTCCCATAACGGCCGCCCCGGCGGCCCCCGTGGTTCCCGCAGCGCCTGCGGCAAGTAACGTTGTTGCGTTGCGCGACGAACGCGCTTCCGCGCTGCCTCCGGCATCGGCGCCAGAGTCCTCGATCCGTGTAGCGGTGTCGAAAGTCGATGCGCTGATCAATCTGGTCGGCGAGTTGGTCATCACCCAGGCCATGCTCACGCAGCAGTCGGTAGCACTCGATCCGGTGCTCAACGAGAAGCTGCTCAACGGCCTGAACCAGCTCGACCGCAATACCCGCGACCTGCAGGAGGCGGTCATGGGCATCCGCATGATGCCGGTCGACTTCGTGTTCAGCCGCTTCCCGCGCATGGTGCGCGATCTGGCCGGCAAGCTCGGCAAGAGCGTGCGCATGAAGACCATCGGTGAGGGCACCGAACTGGACAAGGGCGTGATCGAGAAGATCTCCGATCCATTGGTGCATCTGGTCCGAAACGCCATCGACCACGGGCTGGAAATGCCCGAGGCACGTACTGCGGCCGGCAAGGACGAGACCGGCACCATCACGCTGTCGGCCTCGCACCAGGGTGGCCACATCGTCATCGAGGTCAGCGACGACGGACGCGGACTGGATCGCGAGCGGATCGCGGCCAAGGCGGCCGAGCGCGGTATCGCGCTGCCAGCGGGGGCCAGCGATGCCGAAGTATTCAACGTGATCATGCTGCCCGGGTTCTCCACTGCCGCCGAGGTGACCGACGTGTCCGGTCGCGGTGTCGGCATGGACGTGGTCAAGAAGAACATCACTTCGCTCGGCGGCAGCGTGGAGATCGGCAGCAAGCCGGGCATCGGCACCCGGATCACCATCCGTCTGCCGTTGACCCTGGCCATCCTCGATGGCATGACGGTGGCGGTCGGCGAGGAGATCTTCATCGCGCCGCTGAACTTCGTGGTCGAGTCGATGCAGCTTAATCCCAACGACATCAAGACCATCAGCGGCAACTCGCGACTGCTGCGCGTGCGCGGCGACTATGTGCCCCTGCTGTCGATGGCCGATCTGTTCGGCGCGCGTCGGGTGCCGCGCGAGAACCACCTGCCGATCGCGGTGATCGTCGAAGGCGACGGTCGCTGCCTTGCGCTCGAGGTCGACGAACTGGTCGGCCAGCAACAGGTCGTGGTCAAGAGTCTGGAGAACAACTACCGCCGCATCCACGGCATTTCCGGAGCGACCATCCTCGGCGATGGTCGCGTCGCACTGATCATCGACGTCGGCGGGCTGGCCCGCGGTCTTGTCGAAGCCGCCTGACTGGAGACCACCATGCAAACCTCAGCAACAGATGCCCGCATCACGACACGTCAACCGCCCGCGATCGCTGCGACCCAGGAGTTCCTGACCTTTACGCTCGGTGCCGAAGAGTACGGCGTGGACATCCTCAAGGTGCAGGAGATCCGTGGCTACGACACCGTGACCCGGCTGCCCGATGCGCCCGAGTACATCAAGGGTGTGATCAATCTCCGCGGCACTATCGTGCCGGTCATCGACCTGCGCCTGAAATTCAAGCTCGGCAAGGTCGGGTACGACGGCTCGACGGTCATGATCGTGCTCAACGTCGACAAGCGGGTGATCAGCGTGGTGGTCGACAGCGTGTCCGACGTGACCGCGCTTGGCGCTGCGCAGTTGCGCCCTGCGCCGGAGTTCGGCAGCGCGATGGATACCCGCTTCATCACCGGCATCGGCGCGATCGACGAGCGCATGCTGATCCTGCTCGACATCGAGAAGCTGATGACCAGTGCCGACATGGGCCTGGTGGCGCAGGCGCAGTCGGCGCAGTAGTCGAGAACTGCGCAGACAAGCCGGCTGTGGCCGCGAAGATCAACGGTTCGACGTCCGCCTGTCGCGATCCTGGACGCGATGTCGCGCTCGCACTTTTCCTGGCCTGGCTTTTACTTGTCGCATCGGGATTCTGGCTGCTTGTCGCAATACCTGCGCAAGCGGCGCTTGCCGCAGCGTCGCAACCAGATCGCGGCGACGTGTTCGAGCGCTGGCTTGTCAGCGAGCTGCCGAACACCGCATCCGAGCGTGTTGTCGTGGTCGATCCGGCACGCGACTGCCACTGCGAAGATACCGAGGATGTTGAGCTCGCAGCATTCTTGAGGCGCGTTGGCTCCGTGGGGATTCGCGTCATCGAGCGCGATTCCGCGGCACCACCGTTGCCAGCCGGCGCGCGCATCGCGGTGTTCGGTGCCGAGGGTCGCCTGCGCTATGCAGGCCCGCTCCGGGTGCCGATGTTCTGTTCCGGAATGACGACGCTGGCTGATGCGGCGCTACGCGAGATCAATGCGTCCGCGCCAGCCATGGTGTTCGGTTCGAATTGTGTGTGTGAGGCGACCGACCGACGGTCTGTCGCCTTTGGTTTTCATTGATCGCCGCTGGAGTGGACATGAACATTGCAACCCCGATTCACTATCTACAGCACCTGCGCGGTGGCGCGGATCGTGTGCTGCTCGCGGTAGTCGGCCTGTGTCTGGCGACTTCGCTGGCGTTGGCCGGCTGGCATGGCACGTGGCTGGAGGCGCTGTTGATCGGCGGATCGACGGCTGGCGTGTGTGCCGCGCAGATCCTGCTGCGTCCGGGAAGATTTTTGACCCGTTTGACGGTCGGCTGCAGCCTGATGGTGTTCGCGGCACTACTGATCCACCAGGGCCGCGGCATGATCGAGATGCACTTCTCGGTGTTCGTGCTGCTCGCGGTGCTGCTTTACTATCGCGACTGGAAGGTGGTGGTTGCTGCTGCCGCGACCATCGCGGTGCACCACATCGGCTTCGATATCCTGCAGCGGCAGGGTGTGGGCGTATGGATCTTCGCGGCCGACACCGGATACTCCATCGTCGTGATCCACGCGGCATTCGTGGTGGTGGAGTCGGCGGTGCTGTGCTGGATGGCCTTGGGATTGCAGCGTGAGTCCGAGCTGATCGGAGCATCGCCGGTGGCGATCACCGACGCGGCGCAACGGATTGCGCAATGCGAGGCGGTGGATAGCAGTGTGCTCGGTGACGTTGCACCGAACACGGCAGCAGGAGCCCTGTTGGTCGCCAGCGGGCAGCTCAAGGCACGGATCGAAGCCGAGCGCGCAATTGCGCGGGAGAACGCGCGGATCCGCCTTGCACTGGAAGGGGCGCGGACCAACCTGATGCTGGTCAACGCGGACGGTGTGGTGGCGTACTGCAACGAAGCGATGCGCATGTTCTTCGTGCGCAGGGGCGACGCGATCCGGGAAGAAGCTCCGGGTCTCGACCCCGCGGCATTGATCGGTGTGCAGCTGGAAGCTTTCGGTCCCGCTTTGGCCGCCGACGCCAGCGGTCTCGCAGGGCTTGCACAGACCCAGCGCAGCCAGCTCAGATTCGGCGGCCGCACCATCGACCAGGTCCTGGCGCCGGTGTTCGACGATGATGGCCTGCGCTGGGGCACCGTGCTCGAATGGCGTGACCGCACTTTCGAGCTGGCAGTCGAGTCGGAAGTAGGTGCCGTGGTGGCTGCAGCTGCGGACGGTGACTTCAGCGTGCGCCTTGCCGAAGAGGGCAAGGAGGGCTTTGGTCTGACCTTGGCGCGCAATCTCAATACCTTGCTGGACCAGGTGGGATCGAGTCTTGCCGGGATACGTGAAGTGCTCAAGGCAGTTGCCGATGGCGATCTGACCCGCCAGCTCGGCGGTGTCTACCGCGGTGTGCTTGGTGATATCCGCGACGACACCAATCGGACCGTCGACACGCTGGCGCAGATGATCGAGCGCATCAAGGATTCCGCTGGCACTATCAAGCTTGCGTCGGGCGAGATCGCGTCGGGCAACCAGGACCTTTCGCAGCGCACCGAGCAACAGGCCGCCAACCTCGAAGAAACCGCGGCCTCCATGGAGGAGCTGACCGCGACGGTCAAGCAGAACGCGGAGAACGCGCGACAGGCGAACCAGCTGGCAGCTGCCGCTGGCGAATCGGCATCGCGTGGTGGCTCGGTGGTGTCGTCGGTCGTCGACACGATGGCTGCGATCGCCGGTTCTTCGCGGCAGATGAACGAGATCATCGGGGTCATCGACGGGATCGCGTTCCAGACCAATATCCTTGCCCTGAACGCCGCCGTTGAAGCCGCGCGCGCCGGTGAACAGGGACGCGGATTCGCGGTCGTGGCGTCCGAAGTACGCGCCCTTGCGCAGCGCTCGGCCGCAGCCGCGAAAGAGATCAAGTCCCTGATCGGCGAATCGGTCAAGAACGTCGACAGTGGGGCCGCGCTCGTCGCGCAGGCCGGCAAGTCGATGGATGAGATCGTCATAGGCGTACGCCGGGTGACCGACATCATGGGCGAGATCGCCGCGGCCAGCGCGGAGCAGTCCAGCGGCATCCAGCAGGTCAGCAGTACCGTCAGCCAGATGGACCAGACAACGCAGCAGAACGCAGCGCTCGTCGAGGAAGCAACGGCATCCGCGCGTGCGCTGGAGGAGCAGGCAGGCGCACTCGGGCAACTGGTAGGGACATTTCGCACGCGCGCCACGGTGCTCGAGTCGGTGCCGGTGGCTGCAACTGTGGAGGGCGAGCGGGTAATCCGCCCACGTGCAGGAACCGGGTCGGCACAGGGTCGTGTACGGCCGCCGCGGACCGGCGCGCCGGTTGCCTCGCGGGTCGCGCCCGTTGCGGGTGCGGCGATCCGCAAACCTCGGCCTGCTGCGGTTGCGATGGCGGATGCCGCCGCCGGCGATGCGCACTGGAAAGAGTTCTGATTACTCGGTTCCTGACGCCACGCTCGCCGGTCTGCGTGGACGCCATCGGCCAGGCTTTGCGCCACGGTGGGGAGCTCTGAACAGATCGCGACGCCGTGTGCGAGACGTGTTCAGAAGGCTCCCCGGATGGTGCGCTCGTTCGGTTCGTGGCATGGGTGTTGCAAAGCCGTCATGGCCATGAAGGATCTGTGAGGATCTTGCGTTCGACCGCGGCCGGCTGGTGCAGGTTGCCGCAGTTACCGCCCCACTACTTTTGCTTGAGGACACGACCATGCTCGGACGAATTCGCATCAGATCACGATTAATCTTCCTGGTATCAGGGTTGTTGCTGGCATTGGTGGTGGTCGCGGCCATCGGCCTTGACAACCTCGCGCGGTCCAATACGGCGATCAAACAGATGTACCAGGAGCAGATGGTCGCAATCGATTTGCTCGAGCGGACGCTCTACCTTAACCAGATGATACGCATCGGTGTTCTCCAGGCGAGCGTTGAAACAGATGGAGCGAGTCGCGCCAAGCGTGTGGCGCTGATCGACGAGATGCTGGCGCAGATCGTGGAAATCCAGAAGAGCTTTGAACTGTTACCCGAGCAGGCGCGCCGGAAAGAACTGACCTCGCAGTGGATTGAAGTCAGAGCCCGCTATACAGAATCGGCGCTTCTGCCAACACTTCAGGTGCTCAAATCCGACGCTGCATCGGAGGCATGGCGCATGGACGATGCGTTGCTGTCGCCGATGTTTGAGCCAGTAAAGGACGCAATTAAAGCACTGATAAAATTCGAGGATGAGATGGCCAATGCGAAATTCGTTGAATCCAGCGAGCGCTTCTCCGAAGCGATCATGGGGGTTGTGATCGAGGTGATGCTGCTCGCAATCGGCGCGATCGTGATCAGCCGGTTGATCATGCGCAGCATCCTGCAGCCGCTCGAGGCCACGGCCGGCTTGCTCGCCGATGTCGCGAAGGGGCGCTTCGACCGCACGCTGCCGCTGCGAACCGACGAACTGGGCCAGCTGATTGCTTCAGTGAACACGGTTACCTCGACCCTCGGCAGTTTTTCCGCAGCGCAGGGCGAGATCGGTGATCAGCATCGTGCCGGTGCCATCAACTTCCGGATCGACCCCTGCAGATTCGAGGGCGCCTACGCCGAGATGGCGAACTCGGTCAACGAGCTGGTTGCCGAACATCTCGATCTGCAGATGCGGATTGTCCGGGTCGTCTCGAAGTACGCGCAGGGCGATCTCAGCGACACGATCGAGCCCCTGCCTGGCGAGAAGGCAGTCATCAATCGTGCGATCGACGAGGTCCGCTTACGCCTTGGCGCGATACGCGACCAGATTCTCGCGCTGTCCGGTGCGGCGGCGCGTGGCGACTTTTCGCTGCGCGGCGATGAGCAGCAGTTCGAGCATGCGTTCCGCGAGATGGTCGTGGGGCTGAACTGCCTGATGCAAGCGGCAGATCGCGGCATCGATGCGGTGTCGACCACGCTCACCGCGCTGGCCAAGGGCGATCTGACCTGCGGCATGCAGGGAGATTTCGAGGGCCGCTTCGCGCAGATGCAGACCGCGGCCAATACAACGGTCGAGAATCTGTCGGGCATCGTCAGCGGGATCAAGACCGCGGTGGAAGCCATCTCGCTGGCAGCACAGGAGATCGCAGCGGGAAATCAGGATCTTTCCCAGCGCACCGAGGAGCAGGCCGCGAGCCTGGAAGAGACCGCCTCGTCGATGGAGGAGCTCACCGCGACCGTGCGACAGAATGCAGAGAACGCCAAACAGGCCAGTCAACTGGCCGCTGGCGCCCGCGACGTGGCATCCTCGGGTGGCGCGGTGGTCGCCCAGGTGGTGCAGACGATGGCCGCTATTTCGACCTCGTCGCGCAGGATGGACGAGATCATCGGTGTAATCGACGGCATTGCATTCCAGACCAACATCCTTGCCCTGAATGCGGCAGTCGAAGCCGCGCGAGCGGGTGAACAGGGTCGCGGATTCGCCGTGGTCGCCTCCGAGGTGCGCGCGCTCGCACAGCGGTCCGCGGCTGCCGCGCGCGAAATCAAAACATTGATCCGGGACAGCGCGCAGAATGTTCAGACCGGGACCGGGCTGGTATCGAAGGCCGGATCGACCATGGAAGAGATCGTGACCCAGGTACGTCGGGTCACCGACATCATGGGCGAGATCAGTGCGGCCAGTGCCGAACAGTCCACCGGTATCGAACAGGTCAACACCACCGTGACCCAGATGGACCAGACCACCCAGCAGAATGCGGCGATGGTCGAAGAGGCGACGGCCGCTGCGCGCAGCCTGGAGGAGCAGGCGAGTGGGCTGCTGCAGGCGGTTTCCGCGTTCCGGGTCGGAAGCTCGGAGGTCCAGGCTCCCGCCGCCGTGCGCATTGCAGGTGAGCGTACCCGGCGACTCGCGGTGGTGTAGGGTCGATGGGGAGCTACTGAACAAGCCCCGGCGCCGAATTGTTCCCGAGCGCGGCCGCAGCAGGCGGCCGCCGCCACGGACAGTAGTGCGCTGTGCTGCGGCACGGCTGGGAGCTTCGCGGCCGTGGCGAAAGTACGCTCACAGAAGGACGCGCTGGCACGCTGCCAGCGCGTATGGCCTTCCTCTGTGATCGCCGCATGCTCCCGTTGTATCTGAAGTCCGGCTTGTGCGGGTTTCCAACTCGCCACGACAGCGCGCCCACGGCGTCGACTGTTGCGTCGATGCGGTTGGTTTTCCTTGGCATGCATATTGGAAGCCTCATGACTGATCCCGCTTCGCAATACCGACCGGCGAACGCCGGACACCAATCTGGAGACCAGCTATGAAACTCGGCGATGTGCTGTATCGCGCGGCGCGTCCGGCGGCGCTGGTCATGGATCGCCTGAGCATGGCGAAAAAGCTGGCGCTGATCGCCAGCGCATTCATGCTGTGCGTCATCCTGCTGCTTGCGCTGATGGTGCCGCGCTTGAACGCGGATCTCGCGTTCGTGCGCGACGAGCTGCGCGGCGCGCGCCTGATCGAACCCTATACGCACGCGCTTGATGCCAACTCTCGCCTCGCGATGGCGCGCCAGATCGCGCTGTCAGGTAGCGCGGATGCAGTTGCAACGGTCGACGCTTCACGCGCCGACGCGACGCGCGAGATCGCAGCGATCGGTGCCTGGTTTGCGGCAGACGGCGCCGATCTCGGCGTTGCAACGGAATGGGAAGCCGTCGACAAAGGCTGGCAGGCGCTGTCGGCCGCGAATCTTGCCGACGCCGAGTCGATCTTCGTGGCGCATGCGGCGCAAGCGGCGCAGCTCGACGCGCTGATGGCCAAAGTCACCGTGGCATCGAGTCTCGCGTTGGACCCGGAACTCGACAGCTACGCATTGATGGATGCGATTACCACCCGACTGCCGGCGATGCTGGCGTCGGCCAACGCTGCCCGCGCGCATGCGCGTCATCCGATCGAGCGTGCAGCGGTTGCGGTTGAAGACGTGGTCGATAGCCAGGCGGAACTGCGACTTGGCGCGATGTCGCTTACCCAGGCAGAGTCGATACTGTTCGCTGGATTCGACCACAACCCGGCTCTGCGAGAACTGCTTGGCACGAATCTGCAGTCGTTGCGCGCTGCGTATACGAGCTTCGGCGAGGCGCTCACTGCCGGGGTCGTGTTCGGCTCGGCGCC
>JBBSDI010000048.1:0-15689 GCA_038249585.1 Lysobacterales bacterium
CTGGCCAACAACACCGCAGCCGCGCCGTCGCTCATCTGCGAACTGTTGCCGGCGGTGACCGAGCCGCGCGCCTTGAACACCGGCTTGAGCGCGGCAAGGCCCTCGATGGTGGAGTCCAATCGCGGACCTTCATCGTTGGCGATCGTGCGCGCGTCGGTCTTCACGCAGCGGCGGGCAAGATCGGGATAGTGGTCATCGAGCGTGAACGGCGCGATCTCGCCGGCGAACTCACCGGCGGCGATGGCGGCGGCCGCCTTGCGGTGCGAGGCGAGTGCGAAGGCATCCTGGTCCTCACGACTGACCTTCCACTGCGTGGCCACGTTCTCGGCGGTGATCCCCATGCCATAGGCAATCGCGATGTGCTCGTTGGCGAACACCGAAGGATTGATGGCCGGCTTGTAGCCCATCATCGGCACCATGCTCATGCTTTCGGTACCGCCTGCGAGCATCAGGTCGGCCTCGCCGAGGCGGATGCGGTCGGCTGCGGTCGCTACCGCCTGGATGCCGGACGAACAGAAGCGGTTGATCGTCATCGCCGCCACCGACTGCGGCAGGCCTGCCAGCAGCACCGCGATGCGCGCGACGTTCATGCCCTGCTCGGCCTCCGGCATCGCGCAGCCGATGATCGCATCGTCGATGCGCGAACGATCGACCGCCGGCACATCGTCCAGCGTGGCGCGGATGACGTGGGCGAGCAGGTCGTCCGGTCGGGTGTTGCGAAACGCACCACGGGGTGCCTTGCCGACTGGCGTGCGACGAACCGCGACGATGTAGGCGTCCTGGATCTGGCGGGACATGGTGGGAAGGCTCCGGAGGTCGGGTGGAAGTGCGGCGAATCCAGTTACATCAGGCTTGCATCAATTCCGCAACGGCTTTCCCGTCGTCAACATGTGCGCGATGCGCTCCTGCGTCTTCGGCATCTGGCCGAGCGCGACGAAATGCTCGCGCTCGCGGTCGAGCAGCCACTGCTCGTCGACCAGCGAGCCGCGCTCGAGCTCGCCGCCGCACAGGATCGTGGCGATCCGCGAGGACACTTCGTAGTCGTGTGCCGAGATGAAGCCGCCTTCTCGCATGTTGACCAGCATCATCTTCAGCACTGCCGAGCCGGCATCGCCGGCGACCGCTATGGCGCGTGCAGGCAGCGGCGGGCGATAGCCGGAGTCGGCCAGGGCGCGCGCTTCCGACAACGCGACATACAGCAGTTCATAGGGGTTGAACACGATGGTGTCGGTCGCTCGCAGCAGGCCCAGTTCCTTCGCCTCCAGCGCGCTGGTCGATACCGTGCCCATCGCGACCGTCTGGAACAGCTTCTGGATGTACGGCAGTACGTCGCCGCCTTGGGCGAACTGCGCGGCCTGTGCGCTGCGCAGTGCGAACTCCTTCAACGCACCACCGGCCGGCAGCAGGCCAACGCCCGCTTCGACCAGGCCGATGTAGCTTTCCAGCGCGGCCACGGTCTTGGCCGAATGCATCTGGAATTCGCAGCCGCCGCCGAGCGCCATGCCGCGTACCGCGGATACCACCGGCACCAACGAGAACTTGATCCGTTGCGAGGTCTGCTGGAAGCGCGCGACCATCGCCTCGAAATCAGCGACCTTGCCGGCCTTGAGCGACTCCAGCGCGCCCGACAGGTCGGCACCGGCTGAAAACGGCTCGCGGGTCTGCCACACGACCAGACCCGCCAATTCCCGCTCGGCGTGCTCGATGGCCTGATCGATACCCTCCAGCACACCGCCGCTGACCGTATTGAGCTTGGTCTTGAAGCTCAGGATTCCGACCTCGTCACCGAGGGTCCACAGCCGCACGGCGTCGGTTTCGAGCAGGGTCTTGCCCTGCTCGAAGCGCTCGCCAAGCAGCGGATCGGGAAAGTGCTGCCGCGCGAACACCGGTAGCATCGAGCGCGGGCGCGGCTGGCCGATCTCCGGCGCGTAGGAGCCATCGCTCCCATGCACGCCGTTACGCCCGTCGCTCACCCATGCCGGCAGCGGGGCATCGCTCATCGACTTGCCGGCCGCGATGTCCTCGGCGATCCAGCTCGCCACCCGCTGCCAGCCGCAGGCCTGCCAGAACTCGAAGGGACCGAGATTCCAGCCGTAGCCCCAACGGATCGCAAGATCGACGTCGCGTGCGTTGTCGGCGATATCGGCCAGGTGATAGGCCGTGTAGTGGAACAGGTCGCGGAAGATCGACCACAGGAACTGCGCCTGCGGCTCACTGCAGGCGCGCAGCGCGGCGAGCTTCTCGCCGGGATCCTTCGACTTCAGGATCGCAGCCACCGCGGGGCTCGGCTCGCCGGTTGCGGGCCGGTAGTCCCCGGCCGCCGGATCGAGCACCAGGATGTCCTTGCCGACCTTGCGGAAGAATCCTGCACCTGTTTTCTGCCCCAGCGCGCCGCTGGCGACCAGGCCCAGCAGTACGTCCGGTGCCTTGAAGTAGCGATGCCACGGATCGCTGGGCAAGGTGTCGCCCATGGTCTTGATCACGTGCGCCATGGTGTCGAGTCCGACCACGTCGGCGGTGCGATAGGTCGCGCTTTTCGGCCGTCCGATGGCGGGGCCCGTCAGCGCATCGACGAGGTCGAACCCAAGTCCCGACGCTTTGGTGTGGACCATGGTCGAGAGCATCGAGAATACGCCGATCCGGTTGCCGATGAAGTTCGGCGTGTCCTTGGCGTGCACCACACCCTTGCCCAGGGTGGTGGTCAGGAAGGCCTCCAGCGCGGCGACGACGTCTGCCGCGGTGGCCTCGATCGGAATCAATTCGGCCAGCTGCATGTAACGCGGCGGATTGAAAAAATGCACGCCGCAGAAGCGCGGGTGCAGCGCCTGCGGCAGCCCGGCGGCAAGTTCGGCGATCGGCAGCCCCGAGGTGTTGGAGGCGAGGATGGCGTTGCTGCCGATATGCGGGGCGATCTTGCGGTAGAGATCGTGCTTCCAGTCGATCCGCTCGGCGATTGCCTCGATGATCAGGTCGCAGCCGCGCAGCAGTTCGAGGTGCTGGTCGTAGTTGGCAGCCACGATGTCGACGCTGCGGCCGCGTGCAGCCAGCGGTGCAGGCGACAGCTTGGCGAGATTGGCGATCGCCTTGTCGACGATCCCGTTCGGATTGCCGTCCTTGGCCGGCAGGTCGAACAGGATGGTCTGAACGCTGGCGTTGACCAGGTGGGCGGCAATCTGCGCGCCCATGACGCCGGCACCGAGTACGGCGACGCGGCGGATACGGAAATTGGGGTGGGCCATGGTGGTCTCGGCGGGCAGGATGGGGTCAGGGGGCGCGCAGGCCGGCGCAGGCGAAGCGCACGAACTCCACAGCGGCGTTGCGACGATGCTCCTCGTCGGTGCGGCCCGGAGGACGCTTGATCGCACCGAAGTCGGACATCGCGTAGGTGAGGGCGCCGCTGATGAAGTCCAGCCGCCAGTACAGCGGCTCCTTTTGCAGCTCCGGCATCAGCTCGTGGATCGCCTTGGCGAAGGCCTTGAGCACGTGGCCGTAGTTGTCGGACAGGAACTTGCGCAGGGTCTGGTCGTGTTCGGCATAAGCGCGCGCCAGAACCCGCATGAATGCCGAACCCCCGAGGCGGTCGGTGGCCAGGTTCAGCGCCGGCGTGACGAAGGCCTCGAGCAGGGTCTCCAGCGAGGCGGTGCCGGAGTCGCGCGCTTGCTCAAGGGCCTCAAGGCGGCGCTCGGTCAACTCGTCCAGGCGGCGCCGGAACACCTCGTTGATGAGGTTGTCCTTGGAACCGAAGTGGTAGTTCACGGCGGCCAGATTGACGTTGGCGGCCGAGGTCACCTGACGTAGCGAGGCCCCCGCGAAGCCGTGCCGTGCGAACAGCTCCTCGGCGGCCGACAGGATGCGTTGCTTGGTGGAAAAGTGCGGATGGATCACGGTGTGTGGGACGTCTGTGTGGCGCTTCAAACGCGCGTTTGAAGTCTAGGGGCAGCAACCGTCTCGGTCAAACCCGGTGCCGGTGCAGGGACCGTCCAAGCGCTTGCCCGTGACCGCCGGGTTTCCTGCGTTTGTTTCGCTAAGCCCTCGAAATATGGTCGATTTTGTGTGATAGGATCGCCATGTTTCGGCTGTCACCAACAGTCACAATTCCTTTCCCCTGACCCGAGGATTACCAGATGGCGCTGGAGCGCACGCTTTCCATCATCAAGCCCGACGCAGTCGCAAAGAACGTGATCGGCGAGATCTACTCCCGATTCGAGCAGGCGGGCCTGCGGGTGGTAGCGGCAAAAATGCAGCAGCTGTCGCGCCGCGAGGCCGAAGGATTCTACGCGGTGCATCGCGAGCGGCCGTTTTTCGGCGCGCTGGTCGAGTTCATGATTTCCGGTCCGCTGATGATCCAGGCGCTCGAGGGCGAGGGCGCGGTCGCGCGTCATCGCGACCTGATGGGTGCCACCGATCCGAAGAAGGCCGCGCCGGGCACCATCCGCGCCGACTTCGCCGATTCGATCGACGCCAATGCGGTGCACGGCTCGGACGCAGCGGATACCGCTGCGGTCGAAATCGCCTACTTCTTCGCCAGTACCGAGCTGTTTTCCCGCAGTTGAGCGCATCCGTGATCGAATCGCCCACCAATCCGCGCGTAAATCTGCTGGACCTCGACCGGTCCGGCATGGAGGCGTTTTTCGTCGAGCTCGGCGAGAAGCGCTTCCGCGCGCACCAGGTGATGAAGTGGATCTACCACCGGCGAATCGACGATTTCGATCAGATGAGCGATCTGGGCAAGGGCCTTCGCGACCTGCTCAAGGCGCGCGCCGAAGTGCGCGCGCCTGCGATGACGCTCGAGCAACGCTCGATCGATGGTACGTGCAAGTGGCTGCTGGGTCTGAACGGCGGCAACGCGATCGAAACCGTGTTCATTCCCGAACCGACCCGCGGCACCCTGTGCGTGTCCTCGCAGGTTGGCTGCGCGCTCAACTGCACCTTCTGTTCGACCGCGACCCAGGGCTTCAACCGCAACCTCAGTACGGCCGAGATCATCGGCCAGGTATGGGTCGCGGCGCGCGCCGTGGGCAACATCACCCATCAGGTCCGCCGCATCACCAACGTGGTGCTGATGGGCATGGGCGAGCCGTTGCTGAACTTCGACAACGTGGTCGGCGCGATGAACCTGATGCGCGACGATCTCGGGTTTGGACTGGCCAACAAGCGGGTCACGCTGTCGACTGCAGGGCTGGTGCCGATGATCGACCAATTGTCCGAAGTCGCCGACGTCAGTCTGGCGGTGTCTCTGCACGCACCGACCGACGAACTGCGCGACACCCTGGTGCCGCTGAACCGCAAGTATCCGATCCGTGAGCTGCTGGCCGCCTGCGCGCGATACCAGGCCAAGCGACCGCGTAGCGCCATCACCTTCGAATACACGCTCATGCGCGGCATCAACGACCAGCCCGAGCACGCCCGTGCGCTGGTCAAGCTGCTGCGCCGCCTGCCCTCGAAGCTGAACCTTATTCCGTTCAATCCGTTCCCGGGCACGCGCTACGAGCGCTCTGGCGAAACCGAGATCCGCGCGTTCCAGAAAATCGTGCTCGACGCGGGGCAACTGGCGACCGTGCGCCGCACGCGCGGCGACGATATCGACGCGGCCTGCGGCCAGCTGGTCGGCAAGGTCCTCGACCGTACCCGTCGTTCGCGCGAGTTCAAGGCGCGGATCGAGGAGGGGCTCGATGCGGCGTGATCGCATCCAGCTGCTGGTGATCGTATTGCTGGCCTGCTGCATGGCCGCATGCGGTACTACCACGCGCCGCGGCGACGGCAATTCGGGCAGCTCGAGTGACAAGGCAACCGCGCGCGCCAGTGCGGCCGGTACCAATGTGCAGTTGGGGCAGGGCTACATGGAGCAGGGTCGGCTGGAGCTTGCGATGGACAAGCTCACCCGCGCGATCGAGATCGATCCGCGCTCGACTTCCGCGCATACCGTGATCGCGGTGTTGTACGAGCGGATCTCCGACCCGGTCAATGCCCGAATCCACTACAAGCGCGCCAGCGAGCTGTCGCCGCGCGCGGGCGATGTGCTCAACAACTACGGCACCTTTGTGTGCAAACAGGGCGAGTATCCTGCCGCCGACCAGCTGTTCGTACGTGCGCTCGCCGATCCGTTCTACAAGACGCCCGCCGTAGCGCACGCCAATCGCGGTGCCTGCGCTGCCTCCTCGGGCGACCTTGTGGTGGCCGAAGAGAGCCTGCGGCGCGCGGTGCAGCTGTCGCCGAACAATCCCGACGCGCTGTTCTCGATGGCACGGGTGAGCTACCTCAAGGGCGACTTCATGAATGCGCGTGCCTTCGTGCAGCGTTATGAGGCAACTGGACGTGCGGCGGTCGACGGGCTGCTGTTGGGCTACGAGATCGAGCAGAAACTCGGTAATGTGCGCGGCGCCAACGAATATCGGCAGCGCCTGCTGGTTCAATTTCCGGACTCCGAGGCGGCACGCCGCCTCAGCGACAGGCAGTCGCCGCAATGAGCCGCGCGGTATGCGGCAGGTGCGCTGGCGCAAGCCGGGCGCGAATCACATCGGACCAGCGCTGGTAATGTTGGACATCGCGGGGGGAAAAATGAACGAGCAAGTTCCGCAACACCAGCCGGGCGACGCGCCAGGCGCTCCATGTGAACCCACGGCAATCGAAGCGGGCGCCTTGCCCGAGACAGCTGCTGCGATCTCCAGCGAGGCGGAAATCGGCGCGCGGTTGCGCGCGATTCGCGAGACCACCGGTCTCAGCCGCGAAGACTTCGCCCGCAAGGCGCGGATTCCGACTGCCGTGCTGGCCGACCTGGAAAGCGGTCGACTGGCGCGTCTGGGTGCATCGGTGTACGTGCGTGGATACGTGCGCAGCGTGGCGCGTGCAGCCGGGGTCGACGACACCGATCTGATGCTCCAGGTACGGCAGGTGGAAGCCGCACGCGGTCCTGAGGAGCGGGCAACGGTCGCACCAAGAATGCTCGGCGGCACGCAGCGGTGGCTCAGTCGCTACGCCAGCCCGGTCGCGTACGCGTTGCTGACCGGTGTCGTGGTGGTGCCGCTGGTCTACCTCGCCCGGCCAAGTGGAAGCGAGTTGGCTCAGGTTCCCACGCTGACCCCGATCGACGCGCCGCAGCGGTCAGCGGCCTTGTTGCCTGGCGCGGTGTCCGGATCGACCCTTGGAAACGCCGTGTCCCCGACTGGCAGTGCCCAGCGACAGAGCATCGCCGTTGCTTCGCCGCTCGACGAGAGCGCGATAGCGGCGGGTCCGCCGGTGGCGCCTGTCGTATCCTCGCAGCCGGTCATGGCCACGTTCGCGCCGATGCCCGACGCGACATCCGGCAATCTCTCCCAACGCGTGACCCTGCGTTTGCGCGCGGCCAGCTGGGTAGAGTTCACCGGGTCCGACGGTAGCCGCCTCGAGTATGCCTTGCTGCCTGCGGGCACGACCCGCGACTACAAGCTGCAGGGCAGCGCAGAGCTTCGAATCGGCAACAGCGGTGGCGCCGAGCTGAGCGTCGACGGCAAGCCGGTCGACCTTGCAGCCATAAGTCGCGCCAACGTGGCGATCGTGGTGTTGGGCAAGCCCGGCAACACCTCTGCAGACTGATCTCATTCAGGCGCGATCGGCCAAGCTGTCGCGTCACCTCGCTGGAACTGGAAATGGCAATCGAAGACCTCGACGAACACGAACAAAGCGAACGCGCCCGCAAGTGGCTGAGCCAGAACGGTGGCTCGATCGTCCTCGGCATCGGTGTCGGCATCGCGGGATTGGCGGGCTGGCATTACTGGGAGCAAGCCAAGCGCGAGCGGACCCAAGCCGCGCAGGCGGAGTACCAGGTATTGGTCGATGCCGAGGCCAAGCAGGACGCGGAAGCCATCGCGAAGTCTGCAGCGACCCTGCGTCAGGACTTTTCCGCCACGTCCTATGGAGTTTTCGCCGCGCTCAATCAGGGGCGCGATGCGGTACGCAAGGGCGACCTCGCGGCTGCCGAAGAGGCGCTGCTTTGGGCCCGCGGCGTGAATCCGGACCTGCCAGCACTGCACGAGTTGGTGGTGGTGCGTCTGGCGCAGGTCAAGCTGGCGCAGGGCCAGGCCCAGGCCGCAATCGATCTGCTCGAGGACGACGCATCCACCGGCTTCAAGGGCGTGGTGTCGGAGCTGCGTGGCGATGCGCTGGTCGTATTGGGTCGCATCGACGATGCGCGATTGGCCTACGACGATGCGTTGTCCGCGCTCGACCCCGGGTCGCCACAGCGAAACTTCGTGGAAATGAAGCGCGACGACTTGGTGGCAGCCGTCGCCACGGCGGCAACGCCTGCGCCTGCCGCACCGTCCGCTCCCGCAGCGCCGAGCGCTCCCGCTGAACCGCCCGCGGCATCTGCCGACGCGGCGAAGGCAAACTCATGATGCGCTCGATGCTGCTGGGAGCACTGCTGGTGCTCTCGGTTTCCGGCTGCGACTGGATCAAGTCGGGCGGCAAGCCGGATGCCGCTCCGCCGACCGAACTGGTCGAGTTCGCGCCAACCGTCGGCGTGAGCCAGGTGTGGACGCGCAAACTCGGGTCCGGCGTGGGCAAGGCCGGGCTGAAGCTGCGTGCGACGTACGACGACGGCAGAATTTTCTCCAGCGACGCCTCGGGCGCGGTATTGGCCTTCGACGCGACGAGCGGTGCACAGACATGGCGCGTGGAGCTGGGCGACCCCGTCTCCAGCAGTCCGGGTGCCGGCGACGGCCTGGTCGTGGTCGGAGGGATCAATGGAACGGTGGTGGCACTCGATGCCGCCTCTGGCACCCAACGTTGGACCGCTGCTGCATCATCCGAGGTGCTGGCACCACCTGCTGTAGGCGCTGGCGTGGTGGTCGTACGCGCGATCGATGGACGTATTTTCGGATTCGACGCTGCCGATGGCACCCGTCGCTGGGTATTCGACCGCGGTGTACCGCTGTTGAGCCTGCGCGGAAATGGTCCGCCTCTGATCGCCGACGGGGTGGTATTCGCCGGCTACGACAACGGCAAGATCGTAGCGCTCACGCTGTCCGACGGCGCGCTGCGCTGGGAGCAAACGCTCGCGCAGTCCGAGGGCCGCACCGAGCTCGAGCGCATGGTCGATATCGACGGCGAACTGGCTAAAAACGGCGACGAACTGTTCGCGGCCAGCTATCGCGGGCAGGTCGGCGCCCTCGCGCCCGAGAATGGTCGCATTCTGTGGACACGCGATTTCTCCGGCTACGCTGGCGTGAGTCTGGCGGGCGACAAGCTGCTGGTCGTAGACGATGCCGGGGCAGTGCAGGCGCTCGATGTGCGCAGCGGCGCGTCGGTGTGGAAGCAGGAGGGTCTGCTGCGTCGTTGGCCCGGTACCCCGGTAGCGGTCGGCAACTACGCGGTGGTCGGCGATTTCGAGGGCTATCTGCACTGGCTGTCGCTGGAAGACGGCAGTTTCGTTGCGCGTCAGCGCCAGGGCAAAGATGGCATTCGCGCCGCACCGCTGGTCATCGGCGATGTTGTCTACACCACCAGCGCCGACGGCGGCCTCTCCGCCTGGCGGGTCGGTGGGTGAACCGCAAGGTCGCGGCAGCATGAACGCTGCCGCGCCTGCCTCGGAGGTCGCGGTGCTACCCGTGGTTGCGCTGGTCGGACGCCCCAACGTGGGCAAGTCGACCATCTTCAATGCCTTGACCCAGTCCCGCGATGCGCTGGTGGCCGATCGGCCCGGCGTTACGCGTGATCGCCACTATGGCGTATGCCGAGGCGATGAGGGCGCGTTCGTGGTGGTCGACACCGGCGGCCTTTACGGCGACGGCGATGAGTTGTCCGACCTGACCCGCGAGCAGGCCGAGGCCGCGATTGCCGAGGCGACCGTGGTGGTGCTGGTGGTCGATGCGCGCGAAGGGCTGCTGCCCGGCGACCAGCGCATCTGCGACGAACTGCGCAAGGCCGGTCGCGACTGCGTGCTGGCGGTCAACAAGTGCGATGGGCTCGATGAGAACTCCGCGCAAGCAGAGTTCGCGCGGCTCGGCATGTCGCCCTCGATCGGGCTGGCGGCCAGTCATCGACACAATCTGGACCGGCTCGCAGCACTGCTGCGCGAGCGGCTGCCGGCGGTGGTCGACACCGACCTGGCCAGCGATCCGGAACGCATCCGGGTGGCGATCGTAGGGCGCCCGAATGTGGGCAAGTCGACCCTGGTCAATCGCCTGCTGGGCGAAGAGCGGGTGATCGTGTCCGAACACGCCGGCACCACCCGCGATGCGATTCACGTGCGCCTCGAGCGCGACGGCCGCAAATACCTTCTGATCGATACCGCCGGGGTGCGGCGCCGCGCGCGCGTCGAGGATGCGGTCGAGAAGTTCAGCGTCATCAAGACCCTGCAGGCGATGGAGCAGGCGCAGGTCGTGATCGTGATGATCGACGCCGGCCAAGGCGTGACCGAACAGGACGTGACCGTGCTCGGCCATGCGCTGCATGCCGGGCGCGCGCTGGTGGTGGCAATCAACAAGTGGGATGGTCTGGATCGATACCTGCGCGAGCGCTGCCGTACCGAACTGCACCGCAAGATCGACTTCGCGCCGTGGGCGCTGCAGGCCTATATCTCCGCGCGCGAGGGCTCCGGTCTTGGCGAGTTGATGAAGATGGTCAACAAGGCATGGCGCTCGACCCAGTGGGAAGGATCGGCGAGCGATCTGACCAAGGCGCTGGAACTGGCGATCGAAAGCCACCAGCCGCCGCTGGTGCGCGGCCATGCGCCGAAGCTGCGCTATGCACACATGGGCGGCAAGAATCCGCCGCGGGTGGTGATCCACGGAACGCGCCTGTCTTCGGTGGCAGCCAGCTACAAGCGCTATCTGGAAAACACTTTTCGCAAGCACTTCCGCCTCGAAGGCGTGCCGGTGCGGTTGGAGTTCAAAGAAGGCGAGAATCCCTACAAGGGCAAGCGCAACGTGCTGACCGAGCGTCAGGTGCGCAAACGCCAGCGGCTGGTGCGCAACGCGCGCAAGCGCTGAGCGTGGCGAACCTCTGAACATTTCGCCGCCGCTCGCGCGCACTGCGTTGGCGGGAGCGATCCTCGCCGGCGGGGCAGGGCGGCGGGTCAACGGTGCCGACAAGGGCTTGCTCGATTGGCGCGGCAAGCCGCTGATCGAACACGTGGTCGCGCGCATCGCGCCGCAGGTGGACAGTCTGGTCATCAGCGCCAATCGCAATCGCGACAACTATGCGCAGTTCGGCTATCCGGTGCTTGCCGACCGCGTAGCGGGGTATCCAGGCCCGCTGGCGGGGATTGCCGCGGCACTGGCTGTCGCGCCGCACGAGTGGTTGCTCTGCGTTCCCGTCGACCTGCCGCTGTTGCCGCTGGATCTTGCAGCGCGTCTGCTGCAAGCCGCAATCGCGCACGGCACTACCGTCGCAGTCGCGCACGATGGTCAGCACCGACAATCCCTTTGCGCGCTGTTGAAGGGAACGCTCGCCGCAAGCGCCAGTGCCAGCCTCGCGCGAGGCGACGGCGCGGTCTGGGCATGGCAGGATGCGTGCGGCGTGGTCGAGGTCGACTTCAGCGATCAGCCGGACGCATTCACCAACCTCAACAGCTTCGCACCCGGATGATCGAACTGGCCCAAGCGCGCACGCTGGTGCGCAACAGCCTCGCCGAATGCACCCCGGCCGTCGAGCGCGTGCCGCTGGAAGCAGCGCTCGGGCGCTACCTGGCCGATGATCTGCGCGCGCCGGGCAATGTGCCGGGTTTCGTGCACGCGGCGATGGATGGCTACGCGGTTCGCGCGAGCGACCTGCACGCAGCCGGCGTCACGCGACTGCGGGTGGCAGCGACCGTGCTCGCCGGCGGCGCGGCAGCGCGGGCCATCGATGCTGGTGAATGCGTGCGCATCATGACCGGCGCGCCACTGCCGGCAGGCGCCGATACCGTGGTCATTCGCGAGCACACCAGCGTGGATGCGGCGGATGTGCTGATCCAACCCGGTAGCGCCGCCGGCGCCAACGTCCGTGCGGCCGACGACGACTTCTCCGCAGGCACGCTCGCGTTGCGCGCCGGCAGCCGGCTCGATGCGGCAGCGCTCGGGGTATTGGCATCGTTCGGGTTCGCCGCAGTGGCTGTGCGCGCGCAGCTGCGGGTCGCGGTGCTGGTGACCGGCGATGAGCTGGTCGCACCGGGTCTGCCGCTTGGCTTCGGCCAGCGCTACGACAGCAATCGCAGCCTGCTTACCGGGTTGCTGCGCGAGCACGGTGCGCTGATCACCGATGCACGCCAGGTTGCCGATGATCCGCAGGCGATCGAAGGGGCGTTGCGCGATTGTGCACTCCGCGCAGACTTGCTGCTCACCACCGGTGGCGCATCGGCCGGTGATGCCGATTTCCTGCCTACGCTGTTGGCCCGGATCGGCCGGCAGGTATTCTGGAAAGTGGCGATGCGGCCGGGGATGCCGGTGCTTTTCGGCCATCTCGATGGCGTGCCGTTGTTCGGTTTGCCTGGCAATCCGGTCTCGGTGTTCGCGACCTTTGTCGCGCTGGTGCGTCCGGCGATCGCGCAGTTGATGGGCGCGCCAATGATCGATCCGCCGCCGGTTCATGCGCGGCTGACGCAGATGCTGCACAAGCGCCACACGCGCCTCGAATTCCGTCGCGCCCGGCTGCTCGCAGCGGACGATGGCGTCCTGCATGCAGAAATCAACCCTTCGACCAGTTCGGGTGCGTTGCGCAGCGTGATAGAGGCCGACGCGCTGGTCGAGCTGGCCGCGCCAGCGCGGGACTATGCGGTCGGCGATCTGGTTTCGGCGCATCGCATTCGCAGCGGGCAGTGGCTGTCGTGAGCACGCCGCGCGAGTCGTCGATCATCGAGATCGAGCCGGCTGAAGCTGTGCGCCAGCAGGCCGCCGGCGCGCTATTGCTGGATGTGCGCGAGCCGGGCGAGTGGGCGCTGGGATCGCCAGATGGCGCCGCCCGGATAGCGCTCGCCGAGCTTGCGGCAACGATCGAGCGCCCACCGCTGCACGACCGCACCCGCAGGATTGCGCTGCTGTGCGCCAGCGGGCGTCGCTCGCTGCTGGCTGCCGCGCTTTTGCGTGATGCGGGTTTCGCGCAGGTCGCCTCGGTTGCCGGTGGCTTCCAGCGCTGGCGGCAGCAAGACTTGCCGTGGTCGCCGGTGTCGACACTGGATGCGGATGCCCGCGAGCGCTATTCGCGCCATCTGCTGCTGCCCGAGGTCGGTGAGGCCGGCCAACGGCGCCTGCTGCGCGCGCGTGTGCTGGTGGTTGGGGCCGGCGGGCTCGGATCGCCGGTGGCGCTGTATCTGGCGGCCGCCGGCGTGGGCTATCTGCGCATCATGGACCCCGACCTGATCGAGCGCAGCAACCTGCAGCGCCAGATCCTGCATGCGGATGCGCGGGTCGGCGAATCCAAGGCGTCGTCGGCAGCAACCAGCCTGCGCGAATTGAATCCATCGATCGTCATCGATGCGCGCCAGCAGCGGGTCGATGCCGGCAACGTGCGCGAGTTGGTCGGCGATGTCGATCTGGTAGTCGATGGCAGCGACAACTTCGTGACGCGCTACTTGTTGGACGCGGCCTGCACGGCAAGCGGCAAACCGCTGGTGTATGGCGCCATCCATCGCTTCGAAGGGCAGGTCAGTGTGTTTGGTGGCGACCCGCAGGCGCCGTGTTATCGCTGCCTGTTCCCCGATCCACCTGCAGCGCAAGATGCGCCCAGCTGCGCGGAGGCCGGCGTGCTGGGCGTATTGCCGGGAATCGTCGGCAGTTTGCAGGCGACCGAGGCACTCAAGCTGCTGCTCGGCATCGGCCGCAGCCTGCGCGGTCGTTTGCTGCATGTCGATGCGCTATCGATGCAGTTTCGCGAGTTGGGGATCGCGCGCGACCCGCTCTGCCCCGGCTGCGGTCCGATCGAGAACCGCCGGCTGCCGCAGGGGCTGGAGTCCTTGTGCCGGATTGGGTGAGGCCTCAGTCCGGCGTGTCGTGCTGTGCATTGGACCGTTCCTGTTGCGCCGGGGTGGCTTGCCGCTGGTAGCGCGCCTTCCATTCGGTAACCGGCATACCGTAGATGCGCTCGCGCGCTGCGTCCTTGTCCAGACCATGGCCGCACTCAGCGGAAGCCTCGCGGTACCAGTCGGCAAGACAGTTGCGGCAGAACCCGGCAAGATTCATCAAGTCGATGTTCTGCACGTCGCTGCGCGTGCGCAAGTGTGCGACGAGTCGGCGGAATGCTGCCGCTTCGGCTTCGATTTCGGTTGCCATGCGCGTCGCCTCACAGGAATGATGACCAGTGTAGCGGTGCCGCGCTGCAGGCCCGATAATGCCCCCTGTCCTTATGCAGGCGGTGACGGTGGCGGCCAGGATTCTCGACGGGCGCAAGATCGCCGACGGCGTGCTCGACAACGTGCGCCGTCGGGTGCAGCAGCGCGTGGGTGCTCGGCTGCCGGCGCCAGGCCTGGCCGTGGTACTGGTCGGTGCGGATCCTGCCAGCGCGGTGTACGTGCGCAACAAGCGCCGCGCCTGTGAACAAATCGGCTTCGTGTCGCTCGATTTCGACCTGCCGGCATCCACGCCGGAAGCGGAGCTGTTCGCACTGGTCGATCGGCTCAATCGCGATCAGTCCGTGCATGGCATCCTGGTGCAGATGCCGCTGCCGCCGCATATCGACGCGACGGCCCTGATCCAGCGCATCGACCCCGACAAGGACGTGGACGGATTCCATGCGACCAATGTCGGGCGGCTGGCGCTGCGCCAACCGGGTTTGCGCCCGTGCACTCCGAAGGGCGTGATGACCCTGCTCGCACATACCGATCGGCCGGTGCGCGGCAAGCGCGCGGTGATCGTTGGCGTCTCCAACCACGTCGGTCGGCCGATGTTGCTGGAGCTGCTGCTGGCAGGTTGCACGGTGGTTGGCTGCCATCGGTTCACCGAGGATCTTGCCGGCGAAGTGGCGCGAGCCGACATCCTGGTGGTCGCCGTGGGCAAGCCCGGGCTGGTCGATGGCAGCTGGATCAAGCCGGGTGCGGTGGTGATCGACGTGGGGATCAATCGGCGTGCGGACGGGCGACTGGTTGGCGATGTCGACTTCGCCACCGCGTCCGAGCGGGCGGCCTGGATCACGCCGGTGCCGGGTGGGGTCGGCCCGATGACCGTGGCCATGCTGATGCAGAACACGCTCGAAGCAGCCGAACGTTCCGGATCCTGACCAAAAATTGACCCCACCTTCGTGATTCCGCAACAACCACACCGCTACACTGTGGGGATGACTGGACTACGCAGCCCGCAGCGGAGCCGCGGGATCGGGCCCCGCCTGTTGCTGGGCGCGGCCGCCGTGGCGGCCCTTGGCGGTTGTGCCAGCCTGATCGGCAACGTGGGCGCCGGCCTCGGCCGCGACCTCAGTGCCGGGGTGCTCGATCAGGACGACCCGCAAACGGTCGCCGATGGCCTGCCGGCTTACCTGCTGCTGATCGACGGCCTGCTCAGCTCGAGTCCGGACAATGTCGGCCTGCTGCTGTCGGGGTCCAAGCTGTACGGCGCATATGCCGGTGGATTCACTGATGATCCTGAGCGGCGCAAGCGGCTGGCGCTGAAATCCGAGGCCTATGCGCGACGCGCGGTATGTATCGGTTCGCAGCCGCTGTGTGCGGTGATCGACCGGCCATACGATGAGTTCCTGCCCGCCCTGGAGCGCATCGGTCCGCGCGAGATCGAGCTCGCGCACGCACTCGC
>JBBSDI010000049.1:0-15677 GCA_038249585.1 Lysobacterales bacterium
CGCCCAAGTTGCCGTGGCATGCCGCTGGAGTTCTCCTTCGGCGTGACTCCGAGCCAGTTGGAGCGGAGCTTTGGGACAGGCACGGTTTGCACCCCGAGCCACCCTGTCGACCGCACGCGGCATCGAGGTTGGGCCAGCTCAGCCAGAAGTTACGCGCAGGCGATCAAAGTGGCGGTGCTGGACGATCCCGGCAAGGCGTCGGTGATGTATACGGGCTGTTACGGCATCGGGGCCAGCCGGATCGTGGCCGCCCCCTGTTCCGCACCGCATCGTGGGTTCGAGCGCGGCTCCGCAGCCGGAAGCTTCAAACACCGCGCGCGCCGGGCGGCAGAGGCGGAGGCGTTGACGCGGGAGCACGTGATGGCGGCAACCGAATGGCGAACCGCGAATGGGAAAGCGCGCAATCTCGAAGGCGCCGGCTTTCCCATTCGCCATTCGCCATTCGCCATTCGCCGCATGTCGCTGCGTCACTTCTTCCCGAACAACCCCTTCATCCGATCCACCAGTGACGGCGTCTTTTCGGCCCCGTCCTTGACCGCCTGGTCGACCTTGGCCTTTGCGGCGGGCTTGCCCTTGTCCTTGTCCTGATCGTCCTGCTGCTGCTGGGCGATCTTCGATTCCCACTTGCGCTTGAGCTGTTCGTGCTGGACTTTCTGCGCGAGCTGCTTGCGGAAGTCGTCCGACAGCGCTTCGCGGAACAGGGTGCTGTCCTCGCGGGCGATGAAGCGCGCGACGTCGTCGAACAGCTGCTCGTTGAACTGTGCTGCGGTCGCGGTCTTGGCCACCGCGCCCATGCTGTCGAAGTTGGTGAACGACAGCTTGGCGATGCCGCTGTCGGCGTCGGCATTGACCGTCATGTTGAGCGGAATCCTGCCGCGCGCACGGAAGGTCGCCGCGATCATCTCGCCGGCGTCGTCCTTCTTGAATTCCGCGATACCGGCCAGGCGCACTTTCTGGAAGAAGCTGTTCAGGTTGCGGATCTTCGGCGCACCCTGCACCTGCACCGTGGGGCATTCGTCGGTAGCAACAGTGGCCGAGAAGTTGAGCACGATCTCCTTGGACGTCGGCGAGATGGTGTTCGCGCGCAGCTCGTAGTCGTGGTCGATGATGGCCACCACCGCGCCGTAACCGGGGATGTCGTGGCGGATCTGGATGCGCGGCTTGAGGAAGGCCAGGTTGGTGGTCAGCTTGAGCAGGTATTCATGGAACGCCTGCATGCCCGGCTCCAGCCGGGTCTTGAAGGCTTCCTCACGCTCCAGCTTGAGCCTGTCGGCATCGCCGAGCGAGGCCTTGCGGCGTTGTGATTCCTGTTCGAGATCGTCGAGCAGGCCCATGTTTCCACCTGTTTGGATCCGGATGCCCGGCGAATGCAGCGCACAAGGTAGCGCAAGTCCCGTCGCCGACCCAAGCACTGCGCTGCCGGCAGGGCCAGGGTAGGCTTGCCGTGCGATCCACAATCGACGACGGACTCGCTAAGATCGACGCCGTTGGCCGACGATCCGCCCCGCCACCGGAGTTCTCTGATGGACCTGCGCAAGCTCAGCACCACCGAACTGGACAGCCTGATCGATCGCGCGCGCAAGCGCCGCGAGGCGTTGGCCAGCCGCAAGATTCCCCGCGTGCGGGCACGCATCGAGGCGATCCTCAAGGCCGAGGACCTGACTCTGGCGGATGTGTTCAGCCTGAAGTCGGCGCCGGGTGCACCGGCCGCGCGCAAGCCAGCCAAGGCGGCGCCGCCAACCGCCGGCGGCGATGTGCGGCGCAAGGTGTTGCCGAAGTATCGCAACCCCGCCGACCCCACCCAGACCTGGGCCGGCCGCGGCGCCCAGCCGCGCTGGTTCCGCGAAGCGCTGGCAGACGGGCGTGCGCAGGCGGAGATGTTGATTGTGCGGTAGTGCGTGCGGCAAACGGCATTTGCAGCGCCGCTCCTACGACAGGCTGCGCCTTGGCGCCACCAGCACGTTGCCGAACAGCAAGCCCGCAACCAGTGAGGCAAGCAGGATCACCACCGTAAACGCGGTATCCAGCCCCAGATAGACGTCGCGTTCGAACACGAAGAACAGGCTGCGCAGACCCACGCTGCCGGGTACCAGCAGGATGATGCCCGGCACGCGCACCAGCGCGCCGGGACGGTTGCGCAGTTTTGCGTACAGGTTGGACGCGCACCCGATCACCAGCCCGGCGATGAACACGCCGAACTCCGCGCCGAGCGCCTGCCCACCAAAGCGCGTGCACAGATAGCCAAGCCACGCCGAGGCGATCACCAGCGGCCAGTCGCGGCGCGCGGCACGGAAGATCACGCAGAACGCGAGGCTGGCCACCGCCAGCGCGAGCCACTCGACCCAGTCGGGCAGTGGCGCAATGGGGATCGGCGTGCGATCGAGATCGAACAAACGGGCAACCTGGGTCGCGGCAGCGATGCCAAAGCCCAGCTTCAACAATACCGCCGAGGCACCGGCCAGCCGTGCCATGCCGGATACGAGGTGTTGCGTGGCCAGCTCGTTGGCAGCGGTAGTGAGCGCCAGACCCGGCAGCAGCACGATCAAGGCCCCGATCATCACCGAGTTCACCGACAGCGGGGTCCACCACGCGTGGACCAGAAACACCAGGATCGCTGCGAGAAACGCCACGATGGCTTCGAAGCCCGCCGCCAGATGGGGTCGTGCCGGCAGCAACAGCGACAGCGCGCCGATCACCGCGCCAAGTGCGGCGGCCACCAGCGTGTCGGCGAGCGATCCCTGCAGCAGCACCGTCACCGCACCGGAGGTCAGACCGAAGCTGGCCGCCATCGCCGCATTGGCGACCGGACCGCGTCGCGGTGGCAGTTCCTGCAGTGCCGCGCGTCCGGCCACGATGTCGATCTCGCCCGTGGCCACGCGCTCGGCGACGCGGTCCACGTGGGCGAGCAGACGCAGGTCGACCTCACCCGGCGCCAGCCGCAGCACCTGGGTGTGTTCGGCCAGTGCACCATCGCCGCTGCGGCTGTCGGCGAAGGACAGGATCACCGAGGTGGGCGTCGACAGACTCTGGCAGCTCAGCGACAGACGCGCGCTGACGTCATCGATGGCCGACTCCAGACGCGGCGCGGAGGTGCCTGTCTGGTGCAGGTGGCGCGCCAGATCGCATACGAAACGTACGCGGTCGTGGAAGCCGCTGGTGGCTGGCGACGAGTTCATGCGGGTAGCGTAGCGCGGTCACAGCGCACATAATCGAGTGTTCGACCTGCGCGCGAGGGTGTGTGATCGGTCCGGGCGAAGCGTTCTCGATTCTCAGCGCCATGGCCTGGGCATTCGGCGTCATCCTGTTCAAGCGGCTCGGCGAGAAGTTGCCGCCGCTGGCGCTGAACCTGCGCAAGAACCTGCTGGTGCTGGTGGTCTTGCTGCCGATGGTCCTCGGCTGGCATGGCCTGGCACTGCCCGCGCTGTCGCGCGGCGAGGTGCTGGTGTGCCTGCTGTCGGGACTGATCGGCATCACCGTGGCCGACACGCTGTACTTCCGTGCGCTCAACAGCATCGGCGCGGCGCGGATGGGCATCGTCGGCAATTTTTTCAGCCCGTTCGTGATCGTGCTGGCAGTCGTGTTCCTCGGCGAGCGGCTGACGCTGCCGCAGATGGCGGGCTTCGTACTGGTGAGTGCCGGCGTGCTGGTGATCGGTGCGGCGCGCGGGCCTGCAGTTCAGGCCGCCCAGCTGCGGCGCGGCGTGCTGCTGGGCGTACTCGCGGTGCTGCTGATGGCCGTGGCGATCGTGGTGGTCAAGCGCATCCTCGAACATGGCGACCTGCTGTGGATCACCGCCATCCGCCTGCTCGGCGGGGTCGCCGGCATGTTGCTGGTCAGTGGCATCAGCCACGGCTGGTCGCTGGGCGGCGGCGCGAAGCTAGCGCGGCGCGACTGGATCATGCTGGTGGCGGCCGCGTTGATCGGCCAGCTGCTGTCGATGCTGCTGTGGCTGGCCGGCTACAAGTACACCACCGCCTCGGTGGCCGCGATCCTCAACGAAACCGCCTCGGTGTTCATCGTGCTGCTGGCCTGGCTGCTGCTGGGCGAGCAGTTGACCCCGCGCAAGCTGGTCGGCATCGGCTGCACGCTGGGGGGCGTGGTGTTGATGCTGCTGCCGGAGTAGGACGTGCGCCGCACGGCATCTCTTTTACGGCGTGGCGCGGCTTGGCAGCTGCCGCGGCAGCGACTACGAACCGGCGGCTGCTGCGCTCAGTTCTCCGGTGGCTTGGTCTGTCCCGGCACCACGCTGGGCACCACGTTCTGGTTGGGGTCGACGATCACCGTTTCGTAGGGTCGATCGCTGGGTGGTTTGTCGGTGATCTGCCACTGGCCCTTGCTGTCGCGCCACTTGTACAGCGGCGGATTGGCCACCGGCGAGCGCACCACGGTTTCGCCGACGACAGCCGGAAGCGTGTCGGGAAAGTAGCGCCACCACACCCATGCGGCGGCTGCCAGCAGGATCGATGCGAGCAGCGCGCGGCGCAACGTCTTGCGTTCCTCAGCCGCCGGCCGGAGTCCTGCCGCACAGGGCCAGCACACCGGCTTCCGCCCGCTCCAGCTGCTCGCTTTGTTCCTGTGCCGTCAGCAACTCCGATTTGCCGTCGCCATCCTTGTCCATGCTGACAAAAGGGTTCGTCTTGAGTATCTGCAGGTTGTTTCGCGCGATTTCGCACGCGGCAGCACGCTGTTTCGCGATCGGCGTTCCCTCGCCCTCTGCAGGCGCATCCGATGCACTGGGTTCGCCGGTCGCGTCGACCGGCGCCGCAGGTGCGGCGTCCACCGCCACCTTGTCGGCCTGCTGGCCATCCGGCGGCGGAGTGGCGGTGTAGTGGGTCACGCCGTCGGCGTCCTTCCACTTGTAGAACTTCTGGGCATTCGCATCGCCCGCGCAGACGAGCGCGGCAATGGCGAAGAGCACGGCAATACGCATGGCGGCAGCTCCGCGGTGGATTTCGATTCCCTAGTTAGCACCGCCAGCGCTGCGAGACAAGGGCGGCGGTCACGCCGCACACGCCGCGGCGATGAGTGCAGCCTCGGGGCCGACCGACGCATCGGGTAGACTCCGGCAACCCCAGATCGAAGCCCGCCATGGAGTCATCCGAGGTCCCACAACGCAAGCCGTCGCGTGGCATCTACCTGCTGCCCAACCTGTTCACCACGGGCGGCATGTTCGCCGGGTTCTACGCCATCATCGCCGCGATCAACGGCCATTTCGAGCAGGCCGCGATCGCGGTGTTCGTGGCCGGGCTGCTCGATGGCCTGGACGGACGCATCGCGCGCCTGACCCGCACCCAGAGCGAGTTCGGCGTGCAGTACGACTCGCTGGCCGATCTGATCAGCTTCGGACTGGCGCCGGCACTGGTGATGTACATGTGGTCGCTGGAGCTGCTCAAGGCACACGGAACCACGATGGGCAAGGTCGGCTGGTCGGCGGCGTTTCTGTATGCCGCCTGCGCGGCGGTGCGCCTGGCCCGCTTCAACACCCAGGTCGGAAGCGTCGACAAGCGGTTTTTCGTCGGGCTGGCCAGTCCGGCAGCCGCCGGTCTGATGATGTCGTTCGTGTGGACCATGGTCGATCGCGGCGTCGATCCGGCGCGGATCGCGCCGTTGGCGCTGGCGGTTACGGCCGGTGCCGCGATCCTGATGGTCAGCCGGGTCCGTTACTGGAGCTTCAAGGCCGCACCGGCCCGCGAGCGCGTGCCGATCCTGTGGCTGCCCCTGCTGCTTGGCGTGATCGTGCTGACCACCATCGACCCGCCCGCCGTGCTGCTGGGCGTGGCGGTGGTCTACACCGTGTCCGGCCCGGTGATGGCGCTGCTCGGGCTACGTCAGCGCAAGCGACCGTCGGCGCCGGACTGACGCGTGAGCGGGCTCGCGCAGACGCCAATGCATGCCGGATCGGCCGAGCCGGCGTTCGAATCGCGCGTGCTCGGCATGCTGGCCGATCTGAGCCAGGTGCTCGCGCTGTCGATCGATATCGAGGAAACCCTGCGTCTGGCGGTCAACCGCATAGCCGACTGCATGCAGGCGGAAGCGGCCTCGGTGTTTTTGGTCGATACCCTCGCACAGGAGCTGGTGTGCCGCGCATGCGCCGGACCGGTCGACGTGGTCGGCCTGAAGCTGCCGCTGAATACCGGCGTAGTCGGGCGCACGGTGCTCACCAACACCTCGCAGATGGTGCGCGACGCGCAGGCCGATCCCGATTTCGCCGGCAAGATCGACGCCAAGACCGGCTTCAGCACGCGATCCTTGCTGTGCGCGCCGCTGACCACCGCGCGCGGCACCATCGGCGTGATCGAGGTGCTGAACAAGCGCGCCGGCGGGCTGTTCGACGAGTCCGATCGCGATGTATTGCGGGTGCTGGCCGCACCGACCGCGCTGGCGATCAGCAATGCAGCGCTGGTCGCCGAGATGGTCGACCAGACCCGCATCCGGCGCGAGCTGCAGCTGGCCCGCCAGATGCAGCGTTCGCTGTTGCCCAAGCGGCGCCGCGATGGTTATCCGGTGCTCGGCGTGAACCGACCGGCGCGCGAGATCTCCGGCGACTTCTACGATTTCTTCGACCTGCCGGACGGGCGCATCGCGTTCGCGGTGGGCGACGTGTCCGGCAAGGGCCTGGATGCCTCGCTGCTGATGGTGCGCACGGCAAGCCTGCTGCGCTGGGCCGGCAAGGACCAGATCGCGCCCGGCCAGTGGCTGGAGCGGATCAACGCCGAACTGTGCGACACGGTCAGCGGCGGCATGTTCGTATGCGCCGTGGTCGGCTACTACGACCCGGCCAATCGCCATGCGGTGTGGGCCAATGCCGGCTTTCCGCCAGCGCTGCAGCGCGCCGCCGACGGCAGCTGGCGCGAGCTGCTGGCCGAGGGTCCGCCGCTGGCCATCGTGCCGGGAATGCGCTATCCCGAGCAGAGTGCCGAGCTTGGCGATGGCACGCTGTACTTCTTCTCCGATGGCGTGACCGATGTCCGCGGCGCGGATCGTCAGACCATCGGCATGGATGGCGTGCGCGCGCTGTTCGATCGCCATGCGCCGGCCGCTCCCGAGGCGCGCCTGCGCGGCATCGTGTCGGAGCTGCGCAACCTGCGCCTGGCCGACGACACCACCCTGCTGCTGATCGAGGACCGCCGCGGGTGAGCGCGCGGCTCCTGCTGCAACTGCGCTTGCCGGCGCGACCGGAGTCGCTAAAGCCGATGCGCGATGCGGTGTGCGCGGCGATGACGCGCGCGGGCGCGGCGCCTGCGCTGCGCGAGCGCCTGAAACTGGCGATCGACGAGGCGGCTGCGAACATCATCCGCCATGCCTACGGCAACTGCGGCGAGGGCGAGTTCGTGATCGCTATGCGCGTCGTGCGCGGCAGCCTTCGCTTCACCCTGCGCGACCACGCGCCGGCGGTCGATCCGGCCCGCGTGCAGCCGCGCGACCTGTCAGAGTGCCGGCCGGGCGGTCTGGGCATCAACTTCATCGATCAGACCATGGACTCCTGGCGGCTGCGCCCGCTGCGTCGTGGTGGCAACATGCTGGTAATGCGCAAGCGGATCCGCGCGCGCCCCGACGAGGAAAACGCATGAACGAGTGCAAGGCCGAAACCCATGGCGACCTGATCCTGGTGCGGGTCAAGGGCGAGGTGGACCTGAGCTGGTCGCAGGCGATCCGCAAGATCATACTCGAGGCGCTGAGCAAGGCCTCGGCGGTCGGGGTCGAACTGTCGGAGGTCAGCTACATCGATTCCTCGGGCATCGCCGCGTTGGTCGAAGGTTTCCAGACCGCGCGCGGCAAGGGCCAGAAGTTCGCCCTGGTCGCCTCCAGCGCGTCGGTGAAGGCGGTGTTGCAGCTGGCGCGACTGGATCGCGTATTCCCGATGGTAGACAACGCGGACGCGGTTAAGGGATAAGTGCGGTACTCGCCGCGGGGGTCGCGGCAGACGCTGGGGGGACCGATGGCGTTCGAGGCCATCATCAAGCCGATCAACCGACTGGGACGGGGCAGCGTGGCCGCGATCGCCGAGATCGGCTATGCGGGCGCGATCCTGTTCGAGAGCCTGTACTTCGCCGCCGTCGGCTGGCGTCGCGGGCAGCCGGTGCGCTTTTCGGCGGTGTTCGAGCAGATGCGCCAGGTCGGCATCGATGCGATCCCGATTGTGCTGCTGCTGTCGTTCACCGTTGGGCTGATGCTGGGCATCCAGTTCATGTCCGCGCTGGGCGAGTTCGGTGCGCAGTCGCAGGTGGTGGTCGCGGTGGCCAAGTCGGTGACCCGCGAGTTCGCAGCGCTGATCACCGGCATCCTGATCGCCGGTCGCTCGGGCTCGGCCTTCGCCGCGCGGATCGGCTCGATGAACGTCTCGCAGGAGGTCGACGCGCTGGCCGTGATCGGTATCGATCCGGTGCGCTATCTGGCAGCCCCCTCGCTGGTGGCGATGCTGGTGATGCTGCCGACCCTGACCGTGCTGTCGAACGTGATGGCGATCCTGGGTGCGGCGCTGTACTGCTCGCCGTTGCTGGACATAAGCCCGCTGGTCTACGTGATCCAGACCCTCAACGCGCTGGAGCTGCGCGATGTGTTCGAGGGGCTTTCCAAGAGCGTGGTGTTCGCCCTGATCATCACCCTGGTCGGCGTCTCCACCGGCTTTGGCGTAAGCGGCGGCGCCGAAGGCGTCGGTCGTGCCACCACCCGCGCGGTGGTGTTGTCGATCACCATGCTGGTGGTCTCCGACATGGTCTTCTCGTTCTTCCTCAACCGATGAGCGCGCAACCTGTCATCGACGTGCAGCAGCTGAACGTATGGTTCGGCAAGCACCACGTGCTGCACGATGTGGACTTCCGCGTGATGCCCGGCGAGATCCGGGTCATCATGGGCGGCTCGGGGTCCGGCAAGTCAACGCTTCTGCGCCACCTGCTGGGCCTGCTCAGGCCGCGCTCGGGCATGGTCAGCATCCTCGGCACCAATATCGCGAAGGCAAGCACCGCGGAAACCCTGCGCCTGCGCCGGCAGATGGGCGTGAGTTTCCAGGGTGGTGCGCTGTTCACCTCGATGACGGTCGGCGAGAACGTCGCCCTGCCGCTGCGCGAGCACACCACGCTCGACGAGAACACCATGCGCATCATGAGCCGGATCAAGCTCGAGGTGGTCAACCTCGGCGGCTTCCAGGACCTGATGCCCTCGCAGCTGTCCGGTGGCATGGTCAAGCGCGCGGCGTTGGCGCGCGCGATCGTGATGGACCCCAAGCTGCTGTTCTTCGACGAGCCCTCGGCAGGACTCGACCCGGTGGTGTCGGCCGAACTCGACGAGTTGATCCTGCAACTGCGCGATGCGATGCGGATGAGCATCGTGGTGGTCACCCACGAACTCGAAAGCGCATTCAAGATCGCCGACACCATTACCGTGCTCGATCGCGGCGTCGTGCTGCTGACCGGCAGCGTGGCCGAGGTGCGCGCCAGCAGCAATGAACGTATCCAGGATCTGCTCAACCGCCGGCCGCGCAAGATCGAGGTCGATACCGACGAATACCTGCGTCGCCTGACCGAAGTCGATGCCGACTGACGGCAGCCTGCGATTCGGGCGAGAATAGGACCACACATGAAACGCGAAAACGTCAACTACACGCTGGTGGGGATCGTGGTACTGATCGCCTTGGCCTTGCTGCTGGGCACGCTGGGCGTGATCACCGGCCGCAGCGGTGCGACCGCCAGCTACACCGCGACCTATCGCAACGTCACCGGGCTCGCCTATGGCGCGCCGGTGTTCTACGAGGGCTTCCGCATCGGTCAGGTCGAGAGCATCACGCCGCAGCGCGCGGAGGGCCGCACCAGCTACGTGGTCGATCTGTCGGTGCGGCGCGACTGGCCGATTCCCAGCGACAGCGTGGCCCTGCTGGCATCTACCGGACTGCTTGCCGATGTCTCGATCGCGATCCGTGAAGGCAAGTCCGAACAGGTGCTCGCCGCCGGCGCACAGATCCCCAGCCAGGAGGGTGCGGATCTGTTCGCTGCCTTCAACGAGCTGGCCGGCGAGGTGACCGTGCTCACCCGCACCCGCATCACGCCGCTGATCGAGAACCTCTCGCGGCGAGTCGATTCGATCGCGACCAATTTCGACGCGCAGACCCCGATGCTGCTCAACGACGCGGCTGTGCTGCTCAAGCGGCTCAATGAGGCCGCCGAGTCGGTCAACCTCGTGCTGGGGCCTGCCAATCGCGGCAATATCGACCAGACGCTGGCCAGCATCCGCCAGGTCGCCAAGGATCTTCAGGGCACCCAGACACGACTCGATCAGCTGCTGGTCGACGCCGGCGGGATCGCGGCGGAGAATCGCCCGGTGGTGCGCGACTCGATCCGCGACTTGTCGCAGATCACCACCGCGTTGGCGCGGCGCATCGATGCGATCTCCAACAATCTCGAATCGTCCAGCCGCAATCTGGACGAGTTCACCCGCGAAATTCGCCGAAGCCCCAATCGCCTGCTGCTGTCGCCGACGACCGATGAGGTCGTGGTGGAGGAAGAATGATGTCCGTTAGGCACTGCCTGTTGTTGCTGGGACTGCTCGTGCTCGCCGGCTGCGCGGTCGCACCGGTGCCCGAAGTGGTGCACTACCGGATGCCCGAAGCCTCCGGCCTGGTGGTGCGCGAGCGGCCTGCGTTCCAGATGCCGATCATCGTCGATACCCTGCAGGCCGATGGGCTGCACGGCGAGCAATCGATCCTGTATGCCACGCGACCGGAAGGCAGCGTCAAGGCCTATCACTATCAGCGTTGGAACGATCCACCGATACGCCTTCTGCAACGGCGCCTGATCAAGCGCCTGCGCGAGGAAAATGTTTCGCCGATGGTCGCCGACCGCCTGCCGACCTCGGTGCGCTCGCTGCGCGTGAGCGGCATCATCGAGCGCTTCGAGCGCGTCAAGCGCGACGATGCCTGGTATGCCGAGGTGCGGCTCGAACTGCGCGTGGACATCGGTGAGGAGGGTCTGCCGGCGATCCTGAAGTCCTACGCGGCCTCGGTGCCGGCCACCAGCGAGTCGATCCAGGCTTCGGTACGCGCTTTCGCGCAGGCAACCGACCAGGCGTTCGCCGCGTTCAGCGCCGAGCTCGCGCAGGTCGAGCCCTGAGCGTGATCGCCACGCAACCAGCGCTGGCCAGCGATCGCCTGCGCATGCTGGCGCTGATGGACATCGACGTATACGTGCGGCGCGTGCGTGGTGAACCGCTGCCGATCGCGATCGATGCAACGATCACGAGTCGGCCGCTGCCACTGGCTGCAGTCGCAGCCGTGCGCGATACCCGTGCACCCACCGCATCGCGCAGCGCCGAGCCGCTGCCCGCGCGCGTCGTGTTCGCCACCGGCACCGATGGCGGCTTCGATGGTCGCCATGGCGCGCTGCTGCGCAGTATCGCCCTCGGTCTGGGGCTCGATCCGCGCGCGGTCGTGTGCGGCAGCCCGCGCGAAGGCCTGCCCTGCGTATGTTTTGGCGCAGCGCCCGGGACTGCAATCGATGTGGTGTTGGCGCCGCCGCTGGCCTCGCTGCGCGGCAGCGCCGCCACGCGGCGCGCGCTGTGGGCCTCGTTGCGGCCGCTGGCGCGGCTGCTGGGATCCTGAGGTGGTCGCGGTCGTCAAACGCAGCGCTCCGACCCTGCGGCCGATGCGCCTTGAAGACGTCGACGAGATCGCGCGCATCGAGGCACAGGCCTATGAGTTTCCGTGGACACCGGGCATCTTCCGCGACTGCCTGCGCGCGGGATACGGCAGTTGGGTACTGGCCTGCGCCGAGCAGATCATCGGCTATGGCGTGCTCAGCGTCGCGGCGATGGAAGCGCACGTGCTCAACGTGTGCATCGCCCCCGATCTGCAGGGCCAGGGTCACGGTCGACGCCTGATGAAGCGGCTGATCGATCTTGCGCGCTGGCACCAGGCGCAGCGCATTTTCCTCGAAGTGCGGCCGTCCAATCCGCGCGCGATCGCGCTGTACGAGGACATGGGCTTCAATCAGATTGGACAGCGGCCGAACTACTATCCGGCCAGGAATGGCCGCGAGGATGCGCTGGTACTGGCGCTGGAGCTGCTGAAGGAAGAATAGTCGGCGGGCCACGCACAGCGCGCGGCCCGGCCTGCGCTGCGTGGTCAGACCATCGCTTGCAGACGATCCTGCTGGTCGCGCAGGCTCACCAGCATCGCCGAGAACTCGGCAATGCGTTGCTGCTCCTGCTCGACCACCGCCGGCGGCGCATTGGCCACGAAGTTGGCATTGCCCAGCTTGCCCTCGCACTTGCCGATCTCGCCTTCCAGTCGGGCAATTTCCTTTGCCAGTCGTGCGCGCTCCGCACTGAGGTCGATCAAGCCCGCCAGCGGGATCAACAGCTTCAACTCGCCCACCACGCTTGCCGCTGCGGCAGGCTCCGCTTCGCCCGATTGCAGCCAGCGCAGCGATTCGGTGCGCGCGAGGAAGCCGATCTGGCCGGCGTACTTGCGCACGCGCTCGTGGTCGCCGGCCGAGCCGCCTGCCAGCAGCAAGGGTACGGTTTTCGCCGGCGCGATATTCATCTCGCTGCGCACGCGGCGCAGTTGCCCGACCACCGATTTCAGCCATTCCGCTTCGGCATCGGCGGCAGGATCGAGCGGGAAATCGGCGGCAATCGGATAGCGCGAATCGGCGATGAATGCAGCCCTGATGCCGAGTTTCGGCGCGACCTCGTGCCAGATCTCCTCGGTGATGAACGGGATGATCGGGTGCAGGGCGCGCAGCACAGCTTCGAGCACGTACAGCAGCGTGTGGCGGGTCGAATCCGCAGCGGCCGCATCGTCGCTGAGCAGCGCAGGCTTGGCCAATTCGAGGAACCAGTCGCAGTAGGTGTTCCAGGTGAACTCGTACAGCGCTTGGGCTACCAGATCGAAACGGTAGATCGCGAACTGCGCTTGGACCTCGATCAGCGTGTGGTGCAGGCGCGTGAGGATCCAGCGCTCGGCTTCGGTGCGCGCGGGTGGAGCCGCGGCGGTGGCAAGGGCAGCGGCGCCTTGCGATCCATGGCCCTGGCTCGTGACCGCGGAAACGGAAAACCCTTCGCTGTTCATCAGCGCGAAGCGTGCGGCGTTCCACAGCTTGTTGCAGAAGTTCTTGTAGCCCTCGCAGCGCTTGAGGTCGAAGTTGATCGTGCGCCCGTAGGTGCCGAGTGCGGCAAAGGTAAAGCGCATGGCGTCGGCACCGACCGCGTGGATGCCGTCGGGGTATTCCTTGCGGATGCGCTTCTCGACTTTTTCGCGCACCTGCGGGATCAGCAAGCTCGCGGTCGACTTGGCGATAAGTTCGTCAAGGCCGATGCCGTCGATCAGGTCCAGCGGATCGATGGTATTGCCCTTGGACTTCGACATCTTCTGGCCTTCGGCGTCGCGCACGATGGCATTGATGTACACGGTGCGGAACGGCACGCGCTGCGCGAGTTCGGCGCGCGCGGGCTCGAAGCTGCCGTCATCGCGGCGGCCGACGAAATAGGTCGTCGCCATCACCATCCGCGCGACCCAGAAGAAGATGATGTCGAAGCCGGTGACCAGTACCGCCGATGGCAGGAAGTTCTGGAACGACTGCCATTCGGCCGCGCGTTCCGCCGTATCGCCGGGCCAGCCCATGGTCGAGAACGGCCACAGCGCCGAGGAGAACCACGTGTCGAGCACGTCGGCGTCGCGCGTGAGCGCACCGCTGGCGGCCAGCCCACGATGCTTGATCGACCAGTCGATCGCTTCGCGCTCGGTCTCGCCGACAAAATGGTTGCCGGCCTCGTCGTACCACGCCGGAATGCGATGCCCCCACCACAGCTGGCGGCTGATGCACCAGTCCTGGATGTTCTCCAGCCACTGGTTGTACGTGGTGGTCCAGTTCTCCGGCACGAACTGCACGTGGCCCTCGCGCACCGCGGCGAGCGCGGGCTCGGTGATCGCTTGCTTGCCGCCAGGGCGGCCATCCTCGAGCGTGTCGCGGGTCAGATCGAGGAACCATTGATCGGTGAGCATCGGCTCGATCACCGCGTCGGTGCGTTGGCTGATCGGCACCTGCAGCTTGTGCTTTTTGGTCTCGACCAGCAGGCCTTGGGCGTCCAGATCGGCCAGCACGCGCTTGCGCGCCTCGAAGCGATCGAGCCCGCGATAGCGCTCTGGCGTGTTCTCGTTGCACTTCGCATCGAGGGTGAAGATATTGATCGGGGTGAGACCGTGGCGCGCGCCGACCTGCCAGTCGTTGAAATCGTGCGCTGGCGTGATCTTCACCGCACCGGTGCCGAATTCGCGCTCGACATAGGTGTCGGCGATCACCGGGATGGTGCGTCCGCTCAGCGGCAGCGCGACCTGTTTGCCGATCAGGTGCGCGTAACGTTCATCGTCCGGATGCACGGCAACCGCGACATCGCCGAGCATGGTCTCGGGCCGCGTGGTGGCCACCACCAGTCCGGCGCCGCCATCGGCATCGGGATAGCGGATCGACCACAGCGAGCCATCGCGCTCTTCGTTGTTGACCTCCAGATCCGACACCGCCGTCTGCAGCTGCGGGTCCCAGTGCACCAGCCGCTTGCCGCGATAGATCAGCCCGTCGCGATACCAGGCAATGAACACCCGCCGCACCGCGGCCGACAGACCCTCGTCCATGGTGAAGCGCTCGCGCGACCAGTCGACCGAAGCGCCGAGCCGGCGCATCTGGTGGGTGATGGTCGAGCCCGATTGCTGCTTCCATTCCCACACGCGATCGATGAAGGCCTCGCGCCCAAGGTCATGCCGACTCTTGCCCTGTGCGGCCAACTGGTTCTCCACGATCTTCTGCGTCGCGATGCCCGCGTGATCGGTCCCGCCCTGCCACAGCGTGCGAAACCCGCGCATGCGGTGATAGCGGGTGAGCGTATCCATGATGGTCTGCTGGAACGCATGCCCCATGTGCAGGGTGCCGGTGACGTTGGGCGGCGGCAGCAGGATGCAGTAGGGGGTGCCGTCGCCGGTGGGGGCGAACTGGCCGGCGGCTTCCCAGAGTGGGTACCACTTCGACTCGATGTGGAGGGGGTCGAAGGTTTTTTCCATGGTTGTACGTTGGCCTGCTGCCGGCGGTTGGTTTCGGGATCGGAGAGTTTAGCAGTGTGGTTGCTGTGGGCGAATGCTGCTGGTTTCGCTTTTTTTTCAGAGCTGAGATCTGTTTCCACCGCAGAAAAACAAGCGCTCGGCCAAGAAAAAGCAAGCAACGCGAACTCAGCCAGCGGCACGAAACCGCTTTGTTTCCAGCGCAGGAAACCCGGATCCCGGCTCAGAAAACAGAAAGACAACTGAGATCGACCAGTTAAAAAATCGAGCGGAGCAAGCTCCGCTCGATGCCCACTCAGCGCGCAGCGCCTACCACCGTGGGTCCGGCACAAACCCCATCGGAAACGCGTTCGGCTCGCGCCGCTGCGGGTAGCGCCGCGGCGGCGGCAGGATGCCGCGGGCGGCCAGTACGCGGATGCTGTCGTAGTACAGCGACACCACTTCGTCCGGACGGCTGCTGCGACGTTCGAAGTGGGTGGTGCCGATCGGGTCCCAGCGGCGTTCGCCGTGGCCGGTGCCAAGCTCTTGCGCCGGTGCGGACGGCGCATGCGACTTCGCAGCGCCAGCCATCGAATCGCCGGAGCGTGCGGCCTCATTTTCAGACTTGCGTTCGTCGCGGCCGCGATACGGTCCGGAC
>JBBSDI010000050.1:0-15488 GCA_038249585.1 Lysobacterales bacterium
TCGGAGCCCTGCAGGACGCCACGGCGCCGACTCAGATCGCCCATGATATCGCCCATGTAGTCCTCGGGCGTGACCACCTCGACCTTCATGATCGGCTCGAGCAGCACCGCGTTGCCCTTGCGCATTCCTTCCTTGAAGGCGATCGATGCGGCGGACTTGAACGCGTGCTCGTTGGAGTCGACTTCGTGGTACGAGCCGAAATGCAGGGTCACCTTCACATCGACCACCGGAAAGCCGGCGAGTACGCCCGACGTCAGGTTCTCGGTGATCGACTTCTGCACCGCAGGAATGAACTCACGGGGGATCGAACCGCCCTTGACCGCATCGACGAACTCGAAGCCGGCGCCGCGCTCACGCGGCTCCATGTTGATCACGACATGACCGTATTGGCCCTTGCCGCCAGACTGCTTGACGTGCTTGCCTTCGACATCCATCGCGGCCTTGCGGATCGTCTCGCGATACGCCACCTGCGGCTTGCCGACGTTCGCCTCGACGCTGAACTCGCGCTTCATGCGGTCGACGATGATCTCCAGATGCAGCTCGCCCATGCCGGCGATGATGGTCTGGCCGGATTCCTCGTCGGAGCGCACGCGGAACGAGGGATCTTCCTGCGCCAGGCGCGACAGTGCGATGCCCATCTTTTCCTGGTCGCTCTTGGTCTTCGGCTCGACCGCCATCGCGATCACCGGCTCCGGGAAGATCATCTTCTCGAGCGTGATCACGTTGTCGATCGCGCACAGCGTGTCGCCGGTCGTGACATCTTTCAGGCCGACCGCGGCGGCGATGTCGCCCGCGCGGACTTCCTTGATTTCTTCGCGCTGGTTCGCATGCATCTGCAGCAGGCGACCGATACGCTCCTTGCGGCTCTTCATCGGGTTGTAGACGGTATCGCCCGAGTTGAGCACGCCGGAATACACGCGAAAGAATGTCAGCGTGCCGACATACGGGTCAGTCGCGATCTTGAATGCAAGAGCGGAGAACGACTCTTCGTCGATTGCCTTGCGGAAATCCTCTTTCTCGTCCTCGTCGATACCGCGCACCGGCGGCCGATCGCTCGGCGCGGGCAGCAGCTCGATAACGGCGTCAAGCACCGCCTGCACGCCCTTGTTCTTGAACGCGGTGCCGCAGAACACCGGAATATGGCTGTTCGCGACGGTTCCGGCGCGGATGCCGGCGATGATTTCCTCGTCGGTCAACGCGCCGCCTTCGAGATACTTGTCCATCAGCACTTCCGAAGTCTCGGCAGCTGCTTCGACCATGTGCTCGCGAGCCTTCTTGCAGATCTCGACCAGATCGGCAGGAATCTCCGAATACTCGAACTTCATGCCCTGGGACTCCATATCCCAAGTGATCGCCTTCATCTTGATGAGGTCGACCACGCCTTCGAAATGGTCCTCGGCACCGATCGGAACCTGCATCGGAACCGGATTTGCACCCAGCCGCGAACGCAGTTGCCCGACGACCTTGTCGAAGTCGGCACCGGCGCGGTCCATCTTGTTGACGAACGCAAGGCGCGGCACGCCATACTTGTTGGCTTGGCGCCACACGGTTTCGGACTGCGGCTGCACACCGCCGACCGCACACAGCACGAACAGCGCGCCGTCGAGCACGCGCAGCGAACGCTCGACTTCGATGGTGAAGTCGACGTGTCCCGGGGTATCGATGATGTTGAAGCGATGTTCCGGGAAGTTCAGGTTCATCCCCTTCCAGAAACAGGTGGTCGCTGCAGACGTGATCGTGATGCCACGCTCCTGCTCCTGCTCCATCCAGTCCATCGTCGCAGCACCCTCATGCACCTCGCCAATCTTGTGATTGACGCCGGTGTAGAAGAGGATGCGCTCGGTCGTCGTCGTCTTGCCGGCATCGATGTGGGCCATGATGCCGAAGTTGCGATAACGCTCGATTGGGGTAATGCGGGCCACGGTATTTCCTTGGTGCTTGTTCGGGGGCTTACCAGCGGTAATGGGCGAACGCCTTGTTCGCCTCCGCCATGCGATGCGTTTCTTCGCGCTTCTTCACCGCGCCGCCGCGGTTCTCGGACGCCTCGAGCAGTTCGGCTGCAAGCTTGCGCGGCATCGAGGTCTCACCGCGCTTGCGCGCGGCCTCGATCACCCAGCGCATGGCCAGCGCCACGCGGCGGCTCGAACGCACTTCAATCGGCACCTGGTAGGTTGCGCCACCAACCCGCCGCGACTTGACCTCGACGGCCGGCGCGACATTGCCAAGCGCCTTTTCGACGAGATCGATCGGCGCGGCGTGTTTTTCGCTGATGACGCTCAGGGCGCCATAGACGATCTGCTCAGCGACCGACTTCTTGCCGCTCTTCATCACCATATTGATGAATCGCGCGACCATTCCGCTGCCGTGCTTGGGGTCGGGCAGCGTGGTACGAACCGGGGTATTGCCTTTACGCGACATTTTTCAAGCCTTGTTCGATCTGTGCTTGGTCAGGACTTCGGGCGCTTGGCGCCGTACTTCGAGCGGCTCTGGCGACGCTTGACGACGCCAGAGGCATCGAGTGCGCCACGAACCGTGTGGTAGCGAACGCCCGGAAGGTCCTTGACGCGACCGCCGCGGATGAGCACTACCGAATGCTCCTGCAAATTGTGGCCTTCGCCACCGATGTAGCTGATCACCTCGTAACCGTTGGTCAAACGGACCTTGGCCACCTTGCGAAGGGCCGAGTTCGGCTTCTTCGGGGTGGTGGTGTAGACCCGGGTGCAGACGCCACGACGCTGCGGGCAGTTCTGCAGAGCAGGAGACGCACTCTTGTACGTCTTCGGCTGGCGCGGTTTGCGCACAAGCTGGTTGATCGTCGACATTTCCAGGCCCTATGAAACAAAAGACAGGCCGGACTAAAAAGTCCGGCCTGTCAGACATGAAACTCTAACAGTTAAACGCAAAGGCTGTCAATAAATCAGCCCCCACTTCCATGTGATCGAACACGAGGTCCCGTCCTGGGCCTCCTTTCGAGGTTGATCAAGCGTTGGCCGTCATGCGTCGTCGGAAGAAGATTCCTCTGCCAAAGGTTCAGCGAACGTTGCACCAGAACCGCCGGAGAACGAGGTGCTACCCACCCCAACTGCTGCGCCGCCCTTGGCGCGCCGCTTGGCGTGGTACGCCAAGCCTGTTCCGGCCGGAATCAAGCGCCCTACGATAACGTTTTCCTTCAAACCGCGCAAGGTGTCGCGGGTTCCCCGGACTGCGGCCTCGGTGAGTACCCGGGTGGTTTCCTGGAACGACGCGGCGGAGATGAACGATTCCGTCGCCAGCGACGCCTTGGTGATTCCGAGCAGGACCGGATCGGTGTGTGCCGGACGATCCTTGCGGATCGCCGCGCGTGCGTTCTCTTCGACCACACGGGCACGATCGATCTGTTCGCCACGCAGGAACCGGGTGTCGCCGGCATCGCTGATCTCGACCTTGCGCAACATCTGGCGAATGATCGTCTCGATGTGCTTGTCGTTGATCTTCACGCCCTGCAGGCGATAGACGTCCTGGATTTCCTTGACCAGGTACGCGGCCAGCGGCTCGACACCCAGCAAACGCAGGATGTCGTGCGGATTCGGCTCGCCGTCCACCACCGTTTCGCCCTTCTCGACGTGCTCACCCTCGAACACGATGATGTGGCGCCACTTCGGAATCAGTTCCTCGTGGGCGTCGCCGTCCTTGTCGGTGATCAGCAGGCGCTGCTTGCCCTTGGTGTCCTTGCCGAAGCTGACGATGCCGGTGCGCTCGGCGAGGATCGCCGGCTCCTTCGGCTTGCGCGCCTCGAACAGGTCGGCCACGCGCGGCAGGCCGCCGGTGATGTCGCGGGTCTTCGAGGTTTCCTGCGGGATACGGGCTACCACGTCGCCCACGCCGACCTCGGCGCCATCCTGCAGCGAGACGATGGCGCCGGCAGGCAGGAAGTACTGCGCAGGAATATCGGTTCCCGGCAGTTTGAGCTCCTTGCCCTTCTTGTCCTCGATGCGAACCATCGGGCGAAGGTCCTTGGCTGAACCACCGCGGCGCTTGGGATCGGTAACTACGGCGCTCTGCAGGCCGGTCAGCTCGTCGACCTGCTCCTGCACGGTCACGCCGTCCTGGAAGTCGGTGAAGCGGATCACGCCGGCGACTTCCGAGACGATCGGATGGGTATGCGGATCCCAGTTGGCGACCACCAGTCCGGCCTTGACCGCAGATCCGTCCTTGGCCGAGATGACCGCACCATAGGGAACCTTGTAGCGCTCGCGCTCACGCCCGTGGCCGTCCATGACCGAGACTTCGCCCGAGCGCGAAACCGCAACCAGGTGGCCGGCGGTGTGCTGCACGGTCTTCAAGTTGTTGAACTTGATATTGCCGGTGGTCTTGACCGCCACGCTGTCGACCGCAGCAGAACGCGATGCAGCGCCGCCGATGTGGAAGGTACGCATGGTCAGCTGCGTTCCCGGCTCACCGATCGACTGCGCGGCGATCACGCCGACCGCCTCACCGATGTTGACCAGGTGGCCACGGGCCAGATCGCGGCCGTAGCACATGCCGCACACGCCGAAGCGCGATTCGCACGTGATCGACGAGCGCACCAGGATCGACTGCACATTGTTGGCTTCCAGCTTCTCCACCCACTTCTCATCGAGCAGGGTGTTGCGGGTCACGAACGGCGTATCGTCGTTGCCGGGCAGGAACACGTCGTCGGCCACGTTGCGGCCAAGCACGCGATCGCGCAGCGGCTCGACCACGTCGCCACCCTCGACAATCGCGGTCATGGTCAAGCCATAGGGCGTGCCGCAATCGACCTCGGTGACCACCACGTCCTGCGCCACATCGACCAGGCGCCGCGTGAGGTAACCCGAGTTGGCGGTCTTCAGCGCGGTATCGGCAAGACCCTTTCGGGCGCCGTGGGTCGAGATGAAGTACTGCAGCACGTCGAGACCTTCGCGGAAGTTGGCCTTGATCGGGGTTTCGATAATGGAGCCGTCGGGCTTGGCCATCAGGCCGCGCATGCCGGCCAGCTGTCGGATCTGGGCGGCACTACCGCGAGCACCCGAGTCGGCCATGATGAAGATCGAGTTCATCGACTTCTGTTCGACCGGCTTGCCGGCGGAATCGGTGACCTTGTCGGTACCGATACCGCGCATCATGGCCTGTGCTACCTGCTCATTGGTGCGCGACCAGATATCCACCACCTTGTTGTAGCGCTCACCAGCCGTGACCAGTCCGGAAGCGAACTGTTCCTGAATTTCGAGCACTTCTTTTTCGGCAACCTGCAGGATCCGCTTCTTGTCTTCGGGGATGGTCAGGTCGTCGATGCCGATCGATACGCCAGCGCGCGTTGCGTAGCGAAATCCGGTGTACATGAGCTGGTCGGCGAACACCACCGTCTGCTTGAGTCCGAGCAGGCGATAGCATGCGTTGATCAGCCCCGAGATCGCCTTCTTGGTCAGCACCGTGTTGATCAATGCGAACGGCAGGCCTTCCGGCAGGATCTCGGCGAGCAGCGCGCGGCCGACCGTGGTGTCGACCAGATGCACCTTGGGCGTGCGGGTGCCATCGGCCGCGAGCTCGACCTCGCTGATCCGCACCTTCACCTTGGCGTGCAGTGCGACCGCGCGGGTCTCATAGGCCCGATGCACTTCGGCGAGATTGGCCAGCACCATGCCTTCACCGCGCACGTTGACCAGATCGCGGGTCATGTAATACAGCCCGAGGACCACGTCCTGGGTCGGCACGATGATCGGGTCGCCGTTGGCGGGCGACAGGATGTTGTTGGAGCTCATCATCAGCGCGCGCGCTTCGAGCTGGGCTTCCAGCGAAAGCGGCACGTGCACGGCCATCTGGTCGCCGTCGAAGTCGGCGTTGAAAGCGGTACAGACCAGCGGATGCAGCTGGATCGCCTTGCCCTCGATCAGCACCGGCTCGAAGGCCTGGATGCCGAGACGATGCAGGGTCGGGGCGCGGTTGAGCAACACCGGATGCTCGCGGATCACCTCTTCGAGGATGTCCCACACCTCGGCGCTTTCGCGCTCGACCAGCTTCTTGGCCGCCTTGATGGTAGTTGCCAGTCCGCGACGCTGCAGTTTGGAGAATATGAACGGCTTGAACAGCTCCAGCGCCATCTTCTTCGGCAGGCCGCACTCGTGCAGCTTGAGTGTCGGGCCGACCACGATGACCGAGCGGCCGGAATAATCGACGCGCTTGCCGAGCAGGTTCTGGCGGAAGCGACCTTGCTTGCCCTTGATCATGTCCGCCAGCGACTTCAGCGGGCGCTTGTTGGTGCCGGTGATCGCGCGGCCACGACGGCCGTTGTCCATCAGGGCATCCACAGCTTCCTGCAGCATGCGCTTTTCGTTGCGCACGATGATGTCCGGTGCGTTCAACTCGAGCAGTCGCTTGAGGCGATTGTTGCGGTTGATCACGCGACGGTACAGATCGTTCAGATCGGAGGTCGCAAAGCGACCGCCATCGAGCGGGACGAGCGGACGCAAGTCCGGCGGCAGCACCGGCAGCACGGTCATCACCATCCACTCCGGCCGGTTGCCCGACTCGAAGAAGGCCTCCATCAACTTGATCCGCTTGGACAGCCGCTTGTGCTTGGTCTCGGACGAGGTGGCGCCCATTTCCTCACGCAGACGCACCAGATCGCTCTGCAGGTCGATGGTCTTGAGCAGTTCGTGAACCGCTTCGGCGCCCATGCGGGCATCGAACTCGTCGCCGTGCTCTTCGACCGCCTGCAGGTACTGGTCTTCGTTGAGCAGCTGACCACGATCCAGCGTGGTCAGGCCCGGGTCGATGACCACGTAGGCTTCGAAATACAGAATGCGCTCGATGTCGCGCAGCGTCATGTCCAGCATCAGACCGATGCGCGAGGGCAGCGACTTCAGGAACCAGATGTGCGCGACCGGGCTGGCCAGCTCGATGTGACCCATGCGCTCGCGGCGGACCTTGGTCAGGGTGACCTCGGTACCGCACTTCTCGCACACCACGCCACGGTGCTTCATGCGCTTGTACTTGCCGCACAGGCACTCGTAGTCCTTGATCGGACCGAAGATCGCCGCGCAGAACAGTCCGTCGCGCTCGGGCTTGAAGGTGCGGTAGTTGATGGTTTCGGGCTTCTTGACCTCGCCATACGACCACGACCGGATCAGGTCCGGCGAGGCCAGGGCGATCTTGATGGCATCGAAATCCAGCGACTGGCGCTGCTGGTTGAACAGATTGAGCAGGTCTTTCATGAGTGTTCTCCCTTGTGCGCCACGATCACTGGCCTTCCAACTCGATGTTGATCGCGAGCGAGCGGATTTCCTTCACCAGTACGTTGAAGGATTCCGGCATGCCTGCGGCCATCTCGTGGTTGCCATCGACGATGTTCTTGTACATCTGGTTGCGCCCGCCGACATCGTCGGACTTGACGGTGAGCATCTCCTGCAGCGTGTAGGCCGCGCCGTAGGCTTCCAGTGCCCAGACTTCCATCTCTCCGAAGCGCTGACCACCGAACTGCGCCTTGCCACCCAGCGGCTGCTGGGTCACCAGCGAGTACGGGCCGGTCGAGCGCGCGTGCATCTTGTCGTCGACCAGATGGTTGAGCTTGAGCATGTACATGTAGCCGACCGTGACCGGACGATCGAAGGCCTCGCCGGTTCGACCATCGAACAGCGTGGTCTGTCCGGATTCAGGCAGTTCGGCCAGGCGCAACATCGCCTTGATCTCGGTTTCCTGCGCACCGTCGAATACCGGGGTCGCCATCGGCACGCCCTTGGTGAGGTTCTTCGACAGCGCGAGGATCTCGGCATCGTTGAACGACTTCAGATCGACTTGATGGGTACCGACGCCGTTGTAGACCTGGTCGAGGAAATCGCGCAGATCGGCGACATTGCGCTGTGCATCGAGCATGCGCTGGATGCGTTCGCCAAGGCCCTTGGCCGCCCAGCCCAGATGGGTCTCGAGGATCTGCCCGATGTTCATGCGCGAGGGCACGCCCAGCGGATTGAGCACGATGTCGACCGGCCGGCCATCGACCATGAATGGCATGTCTTCCACCGGCACGATGGTCGACACCACGCCCTTGTTGCCGTGGCGTCCGGCCATCTTGTCGCCCGGCTGGATGCGTCGCTTGACCGCCAGGTACACCTTGACCATCTTCAGCACGCCCGGTGCGAGATCGTCGCCGGCGGTGATCTTGGCTTTCTTCTCGTTGAAGCGCTTGTCGAACGCGGCCTTGTGCGAGGCGATCTGTTCCTGCACCTTCTCGAGCTGCTCGGCGGCATCCTCGTCGGCCATGCGGATCGCGAACCATTCCTCGTGGCGCAGGCCATCGAGATACTCGCCGGTCAGCGGCGAGCCCTTCTTGAACGCCTGCGGACCGCCATTGGCGGCGCGGCCGATCAGCTGCGAGCGCAAGCGCGCGAAGATGGCGCGCTCGAGGATGCGGAACTGATCGTCCAGGTCCTTGCGTACGCGCTTGACTTCGTCCTGCTCGATACGCAGGGCGCGCTTGTCTTTCTCGATACCGTCGCGGGTGAACACCTGCACGTCGATCACCGTGCCGTCCATACCCGGCGGCACGCGCAGCGAGCTGTCCTTCACGTCGGATGCTTTCTCGCCGAAGATCGCGCGCAGCAGCTTTTCTTCCGGGGTCAGCTGGCTTTCGCCCTTCGGCGTTACCTTGCCGACCAGAATGTCGCCGGCCTTGACCTCGGCACCGATGTACACCACGCCCGATTCGTCCAGGCGCGCGAGCGCCTGCTCACCGACGTTGGGAATATCGGCAGTGATTTCCTCCGGACCCAGCTTGGTATCGCGCGCGACGCAGGTCAGCTCTTCGATATGGATCGTGGTGTAGCGATCCTGCTCGACAACCCGCTCGGAGAGCAGGATCGAGTCTTCGAAGTTGTAGCCGTTCCACGGCATGAACGCGACCAGCATGTTCTGGCCGAGCGCCAGATCGCCAAGGTCGGTCGACGGACCGTCGGCCAGCACGTCGCCACGGGCGACGACGTCGCCCACGTTGACCAGCGGCTTCTGGTTGATACAGGTGTTCTGGTTGGAGCGCGTGTACTTGATCAGCGAATAGATATCGACGCCGGGATCGTTGTCGCCGATCTCGACTTCATTGGCACGCACCACGATGCGCGCGGCGTCGACCTGGTCGATCACGCCCCCACGCCGGGCCACCACGGTCACGCCGGAGTCGCGGGCTACCGCCCGCTCGATGCCGGTGCCGACCATCGGCGTCTCGGACCGCAACGTCGGTACCGCCTGGCGCTGCATGTTGGCGCCCATCAGCGCACGGTTGGCATCGTCGTGCTCGAGGAACGGCACCAGCGCTGCGGCCACCGACACGGTCTGCATCGGCGAGACGTCCATGTACTGGATCTCGTGCGGCGCCTTGAGCAGGGTCTCGCCCTGGAACCGGCACGACACGAAGTTCTCGACCATCGCACCACGCGCATCGAGGCCGACGTTGGCCTGCGCGATGGCGAATTCGCCTTCTTCGATCGCCGACAGATACTCGACATCGACAGTGACCTTGCCGTCGACGACCTTGCGGTAAGGCGTCTCGAGAAAGCCATAGCCGTTGGTGCGCGCGTAGACGGCGAGCGAGTTGATCAGGCCGATGTTCGGGCCTTCCGGCGTTTCAATCGTGCACACCCGACCGTAGTGGGTCGGGTGCACGTCGCGCACCTCGAAGCCTGCGCGTTCGCGGGTCAGGCCGCCCGGGCCGAGCGCCGAAACGCGGCGCTTGTGGGTGACCTCCGACAGCGGATTGTTCTGGTCCATGAACTGGCTCAGCTGCGAGGAGCCGAAGAACTCCTTGATCGCGGCCGCAACCGGCTTCGCGTTGATCAGCTCCTGCGGGGTCAGGCCCTCGGACTCGGCCAGCGACAGGCGCTCCTTGACCGCACGCTCGACGCGTACGAGACCGACGCGGAACACATTCTCGGCCATCTCACCGACCGAACGCACGCGACGGTTGCCCAGATGGTCGATGTCGTCGACGGTGCCCTTGCCGTTGCGGATCTCGATCAGCACGCGCAGTACGTCGAGGATGTCGTCGACATTGAGGATGCCGGAACCCAGCACTTCCTTGCGTCCGACACGGCGGTTGAATTTCATCCGGCCGACGCCGGAAAGGTCGTAGCGCTCGAGGGTAAAGAAAAGGTTCTGGAACAGGTTCTGCGCGGCGTCCTTGGTCGGCGGCTCGCCCGGACGCATCATGCGATAGATCTCGACCAGCGCTTCCAGTTGGGTGCGGGTCGGGTCGATACGCAGGGTATTGGAGATGTAGGGGCCACGATCAAGATCGTTGACGAACAGCGTGCCGAGCAACTCGATGCCGGCCTTGCGGAAAGCCGCGAGATGGTCGTCGTTGAGCTCTTCATTGGCGGCAGCCAGCTGTTCGCCGGTCTTGGTGTCCATGACATCGTGCGACAGCACGCGGCCGAGCAGGTACTCATCGGGCACTTCGAGCTTGCTGATGCCGGCGCGCTCGAGCTGGCGCACGTGGCGCGCGGTGATGCGCTTGCCCGCCTCGACCACGATCTCGTCGCCGATCTTCAGATCGAAGTTGAACGTCTCGCCGCGCAGTCGCTCGGGGATCAGGATCAGCTCCGCCCCGGCCTTCTTGTGCAGGGTGAATTCATTGACCTCGAAGAAGGTCTTGAGGATCTGCTCGTTGCCGAAACCCAGCGCACGCAGCAGGATCGTCACCGGCAGTTTGCGGCGACGGTCGATGCGGGTGAACATGCAGTCCTTCGGGTCGAACTCGAAATCGAGCCACGAACCGCGATAGGGAATGATGCGCGCGGAGTAGAGCAATTTGCCGGAGCTGTGCGTCTTGCCACGATCGTGGTCGAAGAACACGCCCGGAGAACGGTGCAGCTGCGAGACGATGACGCGCTCGGTGCCGTTGATGATGAAGGTGCCGGTCCCGGTCATGAGCGGCAGTTCGCCCATGTAGACCTCCTGCTCCTTGACGAACTTGACCGCCTTGTTGCTCGACTCGCGGTCGTAGATCACCAGGCGCACCAGCACGCGCAGCGGCGCACCGTAAGACAGGCCGCGCGAACGGCATTCCTTCTCGTCGAAGGGCGGTTCACCGAGTCGATAGCTGACGTACTCCAGCGCGGCATTTCCCGAATAGCTGGAGATCGGGAATACGGATTTCAGGGACGCGTGCAGTCCCCTGTCCTCGCGCTTGTCGGGAGCCGTATCGGCCTGCAGGAATTCCTTGTAGGAGTCGGTCTGGATCGCAAGGAGGTAGGGAACCTCCACGATCGAGGGCAGACTGCCGAATTCCTTGCGGATGCGCTTCTTTTCGGTGAACGAGTACGTCGTCATGCGGGTGGCACCTTGCTGACGTGACGGCTGCCGGCCGTCGCGGGGGATTGGAAACCGGGAGATATATCGGAGATCGCCGCGCGACCGCGGCGATCTCCGATCGACCTCAAGCCGGTCGGATGAAGCGGCGAAAGGCCGGGGGCTTTCGCCCCCAGCCTTGCACTGCCCGGAATGTGGATCCGAGCACCAAGCTGGCGATTACTTGACCTCGACGGTCGCGCCGGCAGCTTCCAGCTCTTTCTTGAACTTGGCGGCATCGTCCTTGTTCACCGATTCCTTGACGGTCTGCGGTGCGCCCTCGACCAGATCCTTGGCCTCCTTCAGTCCCAGGCCGGTGATCGCGCGAACCGCCTTGATCACCTCGACCTTCTTCTCACCGGTCACCTTGAGCACGACGGTGAACTCGGTCTTCTCCTCGACCACCGGGGCGGCGGCCCCGGTAGCCGCGGCTGCCACTGCCACCGGAGCGGCAGCGGAAACGCCGAACTTCTCTTCCATCAACTTCACCAGATCGGTGATGTCGATCAGGCTCATCTGAGCGATTGCGTTGAGAATCTCTTCTTTTGAAACGGCCATTTTGTGTTACCTCGAATTGGGTTGGAATTGTCGAAGCCAAATCAGACGTGTGCGGACAGAATCAGGCGGTTTCCTTCTTCTGGTCGCGTACCGCGGCCACCGCACGGGTGACCATGGCAGCCGGCTCGATCAGGGTGCGGACGAACTTCTCGATTGGCGCCTTCATCACGCCGAGAAGCATCGAAAGCGCCTGGTCGCGCGTCGGCAGCGAAGCCAGAACGTCGAGGTGGGTGCCGGGGTACATCTGTCCCCCCATTGCCACGATCTTCGCCTTGAGCCGCTCATTCGCCTTGGAGAAATCCCTGATCAGTCGACCTGCAGCACCCGGGTCTTCGGTGGAAAAGGCATAGATCATCGGCCCGACCAGTGCATCCTTGATGCACTCGAACTCGGTACCTTCGACCGCACGACCGACCAGCGTGTTCTTCGCAACCTTGAGGAACACATTGGACTGGCGCGCCCTCTTGCGCAGCTCGGTGAGCTGCGCCACGGACAAACCCGCGTACTCGGCGACCACCAGGGAATGCGCCGAGGCGGCCACATTCGCCAGTTCGGCAACGACCTCTTTCTTCTGGTCCAGATTGAGTGCCATTGCTTGTCTCCGAACTAACTGCCGCTGACGGTCGTCCCGACCGTTGCGACGGATGAAAAGCATCGGATCGGGCCTCCTGCCCGATCCGCCGGTGCGAAATGCACCGGTGGTGTTGGCCGTTCCAGAACGCTCTGAAAGGGCTCCACCATCTACGCAGGCGCACGTCCTGTGGTTTAAAGTGGATTGCGACGACCAGCGGCGTGTTCCCTTGCCGAATTGCCTCCTTGCGCACCGGAAGCCGTTGCTTTCCACCACCTGCGGTCTTTGACGGCGTCCCGGGCCCCGCGTGCGGAGTTCCAGATCGCCCTCAATGCGTCACCGGCCGGCGCTCCGCGCCGACCGTCGTTCATTCGTTTACTTGGCCAGACCCAGGGTCGCCGGATCGACGGTGACACCCATACCCATCGTGCTCGATACCGAGATCTTCTGCAGATAGGTGCCTTTCGCGGTCGCAGGCTTGGCGCGCACGATGTCGTTGAGCAGGGCCGTCAGGTTTTCCTTCAGGGCCGGGGTCTCGAAGCTGACCTTGCCGATCGTGCAGTGGATGATTCCGCCCTTGTCATTACGGAACTTGACCTGGCCGGCCTTGGCATTCTTTACCGCGGTGACCACGTCGGGCGTGACCGAGCCGTCCTTCGGATTCGGCATCAGGCCGCGCGGACCGAGCAACTGGCCGAGCTTGCCGACGACGCGCATCGCATCGGGGGTCGCAATGACGCGGCCGTAGGACAGGTCGCCGCCCTGCATCTTCTCGGCCAGATCGTCCATGCCCACCGCATCGGCACCAGCGGCCTTTGCTGCCTCGGCCTTTTCGCCAGGCGGGCAGAACACGGCCACGCGCACGGTCTTGCCGGTACCCGCAGGCATCAGGGTCGAACCGCGCACCACCTGATCGGACTTCTTCGCGTCGATGCCGAGACGGATCGCGACATCGACCGACTCGACGAACTTGGTCTTCGAGTTGTCCTTGAGGATGCTCAAGGCTTCATCGATGGCGTAAGCCTTGCCGGCCAGCACCTTGCTATTCATTGCACGGAAACGCTTGCTGATCTTCGCCATGACTTAGCCCTCCACCACCAGACCCATGCTGCGCGCGCTACCGGAAATGGTGCGCACTGCAGCGTCCATGTCAGCCGCCGTCAGGTCGGGCATCTTCGCGGTCGCGATCTGCTCGAGCTGGGCGCGCGTCACCTTGCCGACTTTCTCGGTGTTCGGACGCTTGCTGCCGGACTCGATGCCAACCGCCTTCTTGAGCAGGATGGTGGCCGGCGGCGTCTTGGTGATGAACGTGAACGTGCGATCGGAATAGGCCGTGATGATGCACGGGATCGGCAACCCGGGCTCGAGCTTCTGGGTGGCGGCATTGAACGCCTTGCAGAACTCCATGATGTTGAGTCCGCGCTGGCCGAGTGCTGGACCCACCGGCGGGCTGGGGTTGGCCTGACCGGCCTTGACCTGCAGCTTGATGTAACCGACGACTTTCTTTGCCATGACATTTCTCCGTGGGTGCTAGCGGCTGCACGCTCCAAGAGCTGCGGGCCTCCCCGTTCAAGGCCAGCGAGACATTCGCCGGCAGCTGTTGCTTCAAGCATCCGTCCGTGCAGTGTCTGTCCCGCCCGGCATCCATGCCGGGCCGTGAACCGGGTCGATCGCCCACCGGGCGATCGACAAATCCCGGTTCACGCCTTTTCGACCTGCGCGAATTCCAGTTCTACCGGGGTCGAGCGGCCGAAAATCAGCACCGCGACCCGCAAACGGCTCTTGTCGTAGTTGACTTCTTCGACGACGCCGTTGAAATCGTTGAACGGGCCGTCGGTAACGCGCACCAGCTCGCCGGGCTCGAACAGCACCTTCGGCCGTGGCTTGTCGACGCCGTCCTGAACCCGCTGCAGGATCGCGTCGGCCTCGCTGTCGCGGATCGGCAGCGGTCGATCGGCAGTGCCGCCGATAAAACCCATGACCTTTGACGTCTCCTTGACCAGATGCCAGCACTCGTCGTCGATGCGCAGCGTCTTGCCGTCTTCATGCGTGTCGATTTGCACCAGCACGTAGCCGGGGAAGAATTTGCGCTCGCTGCGGCGCTTCTGGCCGCCGCGCATCTCGATGACCTCCTCGGTCGGGACCAACACGTCGCCGAAGCGATCCTGCATCTCGGCGCGCGCGATCCGCTCGAGCAGCGACCGTCGAACCTGATGCTCGAAACCGGAATAGGCGTGTACCACGTACCAGCGCTTGGGCATTTGCTTGTCCTCAGCGACCCGACTTCAGGAGGTTTTCGACCACCACCCAGCCGAGGAACATGTCGACCAACCACAGCAGGATGCTGAGGATGATCACGACCACGATGATGACCAGGGTGGTCTGCAATGTTTCCTGGCGAGTAGGCCATACCACCTTGCGCAATTCGAAATTGGACTCCGACAGGAAATGCCGGAACTGACGCCCCTGCGCGGAGGTCGAGGCGATCAGCAATGCGATTCCAGCGGCAGCTACCAGCGCGACCGTACGGACCGCCCACGAGATTTCGCTGAACCAGTAGAACCCGACGACGCCCGCGGCCAGCACCAGCAGTGCCAGGCCCAGCTTGCCGAGGTTCAGGGCGGTATTGGGAGATTGTTCGACGTTTGCGTTCATCTGTTCCTGTATCCGTCACGCCGCGATTCGCGCGCGACAGAGTGGGCCGGTCTTGTGGTGGCACGCCAGGAGGGACTCGAACCCCCAACCTGCGGTTTTGGAGACCGCTGCTCTGCCAATTGAGCTACTGGCGTTTCGAATCTCACAAACAACCGGGGCGAGCCGGCCCGGATCGCCCTGTCGCTCGTGTAGCGCTGCGCCACCACCCGGGTGGCGCGCGCCCACGACCTGCTTTACTCGACGATCTTCGCCACCACGCCGGCGCCGACCGTACGGCCGCCCTCGCGGATCGCAAAACGCAGCCCGTCTTCCATCGCAATCGGGGCGATCAGCGTCACCACCATCTTGATGTTGTCGCCAGGCATGACCA
>JBBSDI010000051.1:0-15388 GCA_038249585.1 Lysobacterales bacterium
CGCCAACGATGAAGGTCCGCGATTGGACTCCACCATCGAGGGCCTTGCCGCGCTCAAGCCGGTGTTCAAGGCGCGCGGCTCGGTCACCGCCGGCAACAGTTCGCAGATGAGCGACGGCGCGGCTGCGGTGTTGTTGGCCAGCGAGCGTGCGATCAAGGACTACGGACTGACACCGCTGGCACGCTTTGTCGGCTTTGCCGTCGCGGGCGTGGCGCCGGAAATCATGGGCATCGGCCCGATCGCTGCGATCCCGAAGGTGCTCAAGCAGGCCGGTCTGAGCCGTGATCAGATCGACTGGATCGAACTGAACGAGGCCTTCGCCGCGCAGGCCCTGGCCGTGATCCGCGAAATCGGCCTCGATCCGGCCAAGGTCAATCCGCTGGGCGGCGCGATCGCACTCGGGCATCCGCTGGGCGCCACTGGTGCGGTGCGCGTTGCAACGCTGGTCCATGGATTGCGTCGGCGTCAGCACAAGTACGGCATGGTCACCATGTGCATCGGCACCGGAATGGGTGCCGCGGGAGTGCTTGAAGCCCTCTGAGGCGCACCTGCGGGCGCGGTTCAGACCCGCGCCAGCGCCTGCGCCAGATCGTCGATCAGCAGTTGTGGATCCTCCAGTCCGATCGACAGACGCACCAGGGTCACCGGCACACCGGCTTGCGATTCGCGCCCACGCCAGTCGCGCACGCCGGCGATCGGCAGGGCGAGCGATTCGTAGCCGCCCCACGACACCGCCATCAGGAACCGTTGGAGCCCATCGCAGAAGCGCTCGACACCATCCAGGTCGCCCGCCACGTCGATCGACAGCAAGCCGCTGACCCGGGTCAATTGGCGCTGTGTGAGCGCCGCCTGCGGCGCGTCCTCGGCATACGGCCAATACACACGCCGCACCTTCGCATGGGTTGCAAGGAATGCAGCGACTTTGCGCGTGCTCGCGCCGATGCGATCCATGCGCACCTCGAGCGTGCGCAGGCCGCGTAGCACCAGCCAGGCATCGTGCGGCGAAATGATCGCGCCGAGCGTCATGTAAGGACCGCGGAATACCGCCTCGCAGATCGCACGCGAGGCGCACAGCGTGCCGACCATCACGTCGCTGTGCCCGGCGAGGTACTTGGTGCCCGAATGCACGACCATGTCGATACCGTGCGCGATCGGCGACTGGCCCAGCGGGGTTGCGAAGCTGTTGTCGGCCAGGGTCAGGATCCCGCGCGGCCGGGCCAGCGCGGCGATCGCCGCCAGATCCTGTTGTTCGAAGGTCAGCGAGTTCGGGCTTTCGAGCACGATCAGGCGTGTCGACGGGCGCAGCGCGGCTTCCACGTCGGCCGGGTCGCGCGCGTCGATCAGGTCGGATTCGACACCGAAGCGCGGCAGCCAATCGCGCACCAGCGCGCGGGTCCAACTGTATGGCTTGGCCACGCACAGCACGTGATCGCCCACTCGTACATGCGCCAGCACGGCCGCGGCAATCGCTGCGGCACCGGAGGCGAACACCAGGGCTTCTTCGGCGCCTTCCAGCGCTGCCAGCTTGCAGCGCAGGATCCGAACCGTGGGATTATTGCCGCGGGTGTATAGATGGGCGTCGAACTCGTCTGCCATCGCCGCGCGCATCGCAGCCACTGTCGGCATCGCGAAATTGCTGCTCTGCACGATCGGTGGAGCGACTGCGTGGTCGTAGCGGCCGCGCTCCTCACCGAGATGGAACAGGATGTGGCTTAAGTCCACGCGGTGGGCGCTCGCGCGAGTGCGATCAGCAGGCCAGCAGTCGCTGCATGCGCGCGCGCACCGCAACAGCGATATCCGGCTGCGCCAACGCCATTGCCATGGTGGCCTCGACGACGCCCAGCTTGTTGCCGCAATCGAAGCGCTCGCCTTCGAAACGGTAGGCGTGCACCGGCTCCACCGCGAGCAGTGCTGCGATCGCATCGGTGAGCTGGATCTCGCCACCTGCCCCCGGCGGCATGCTGTGCAGGAAGCGGAACACCCGCGGATGCAGGATGTAACGCCCGACCACGGCCAAGGTCGACGGCGCGATGTCCGGCGCGGGCTTCTCCACCATCGCGTCGATCCGCGCACTGCGCAGGTCGGCCGGACCCACCGACACGATGCCGTAGCGATCGGTCTGCGCGCGCGGGACGTCTTCAACCGCGATGATGCTGCTGCCCAGCCGCTGCGATTCGGCGACCATCTGCACCAGCGCCGGCGCTCCGGCCGGGTTCCAGATCAGATCGTCCGGCAACAGCACGGCGAACGGCTCGTCACCGATCGCGTGCTCGGCGCACAGCACGGCATGCCCGAGGCCCAGGGCTTCGGATTGGGTCACGAATATCGTGCGCACGCCGGCAGGCAGCACCTCGCGCACCATCCGCACCAGTTCGGTCTTGCCCGAGCGCTCCAGCCGCGACTCCAACTCGTGCGCGCGATCGAAGTGATCGGCGATCGCGTGCTTGTGGCGGTTGATCACGAACACCAGCGTGTCGCAGCCGGCCGCGATCGCTTCGTCCACCGCGAACTGGATCAATGGCCGATCGATGATCGGCAGCATCTCCTTGGGCACTACCTTGGATGCGGGTAGCAACCGTGTACCCAATCCGGCGACCGGAAACACCGCCTTGCGGATCTTCATATGCTCGCTTTCCTGGGGCTACCGCCGGCCATCGCGATCAGACTCCACGAACGCGCTGCATGGGAATCACCTGCGAATCCGCCGCAGGCGCCGCGAATTCGGGGACCATCTGCTGCAACACCCGCAGCGCTTCCTCGTTGTCGTTGTTCGCGCACGCGACAGAACCGCGACGCAGGTGCGCGAGCAGATCCTGCCACGGCATGCTGCGCGGCGAGGCAAGGAAGATCTTGCGGTGTGCGGTCGCCACGTAGCTTTCCTGTTCGTGGAACAGCTCCTCGTAGAGCTTCTCGCCCGCACGCAGTCCGGTGTAGACGATCGGGATCTCGCGCTCCGGGACCTTGCCGGCAAGCAGGATCATCTGCTCGGCGAGGTAGCGGATACGCACCGGCTCGCCCATGTCGAGCGCGAAGATCTCACCGCCCTGCCCCAAGACCGCTGCCTGCAGGATGAGTTGGCAGGCTTCGGGGATGGTCATGAAATAGCGGGTGATCTCCGGATGGGTCACGGTGACCGGCCCACCGGCGCGGATCTGCTCGCGGAACAGCGGCACCACGCTGCCGGCTGAATCCAGTACGTTGCCGAAACGCACCGTGATCAAGCGCGTGCGCGACTGCGCGGCGAGGTTCTGGCAGTAGATCTCTGCCGCGCGCTTGCTGGCCCCCATCACATTGGCCGGATTCACGGCCTTGTCGGTGGAGATCATCACAAAGCAGCCCACGCCGTGGCGATCGGCGGTGCTCGCCATCACCTGGGTGCCGAGCACGTTGTTGCGAAACGCCTCGCGGGCCTGGGTTTCGAGCAGCGGCACGTGCTTGTAGGCGGCCGCATGAAACACCACCTGTGGCCGCAGCTGCGCCATGGCGCGCTCGCTCACCGCCGGATCGCTGCAATCTCCGAGCACCGGATGCAGGATCAGGTCCGGGAATTCGCGGCGCAGTTCCTGCTCGATGCGGTACAGATTGAACTCCGACTGTTCGATCACGCCCAGCGATCCCGCACCCAGGCGCGCGACCTGGCGGCACAGTTCGGCGCCGATCGAGCCGCCGCCGCCGCTGATCAGCACCCGCCGTCCGGACAGCTCACCGCGGATCGCGGTCCAGTCGAGCAGTACCGGCTCACGACCCAGCAGATCCTCGATCGCGACTTCCTTGAGCTCGTTGAAACTGGAGCGCCCTTCGACCACGTCCTGCAGGCGCGGCACGGTACGGAATGAAAGTCCAGTGTGCTCGCACAGCTGCACCACGCGCTGCATCTGCTGGTTGCTCGCCGACGGCATCGCGATCAGCAGCATTTCGGCGGCTACTTCGCGCGCCACCCGCGGCAGGTCTTCGAGCGTGCCGAGCACGGGCACCCCCTGCAGTTTGGCGCCACGCAACGTGCGGTTGTCGTCGAGGAAGCCCACGGCCTGATAGTGGGTGTCACGGCGCAGATCGCGCGCCAGCGTCTCGCCAGCGCGACCGGCACCGAGCACCAGCACCCGCTGCATCGGCGTGCGGCGCTCGAAATCCAGGCGATTGTCTTTCCAGAACCGGTACAGCAGGCGTGGCGCACCCAGCAGCACCACCAACACCAGCGGATAGACGATCAGCACCGAGCGCGGCACGCCCTCGAGCCGGTTGAACAGGAACAGTCCCAGCGCAATCGCCAGCGCGCCGATCACGCCGCCGCGTGCGATGTTCCACAGGTCGGGCAGGCTGGCGAAACGCCACAGGCCGCGATACAACCCGGTCCACCACAAGATCACGCCCTGCGCGATCACCACTACCGGCACCTCGGGCGCCAGCCACGCAACCGGCGGTGGATCGGGCAGCAGGTTGAAGCGCAGCCAATTGGTCAGGAACCACGCCGCCCACACCATCACCAGATCGTGCAGTACCACGGCGATGCGCGGATGGATGGCGGCGATCAGTCGGGCAGGACGCATGGGCGAGAGTGCTTTGCGATGCGGCGGCGACAGGCGCGCTTGCCTGCCAGCCAGATTGCGGCAGCCAACCCGAGGGTCGCTGCCGGCCAGCCAGCCAAGTATAGGGTTTCCGCGAGCCCAGGGTTGGTCTGTGCCCAATCGCTGGCCTGCACGAATGCACGCGCAGCGAGCAGGATCGGCACCAGCAGCGCGGTCCACAAGAAGTAGGCGATCGCCACCTGCACGTGGCTGCTGCCGCTGCGTACCAGCCACTGATACAGATGCTCGCGATGCGGCCGGTACCAGCGGCGCCCGCGCAGCAGGCGCGACACCAGGGTGGCGCTGGCATCGACGCCGCTGGCCGAGCACAGCATCAGGATCGCCCCGAGGTCGAGCGCATCGGCACGCAACGCAAGCAGCGCTGCCGCGGCGATCAACAGTCCCAGCGCACCGCTGCCCACATCGCCCAGAAAGATCCGTGCGCGCGGCAGATTGAACGGCAGGAATGCCAGCGTCGCCAGCGCGCCGACCGCAGCAAGTTGGGTCAGCAGCAGGGCATCGGCACGCAGGCCGAACCAGCTCAGCCATCCCAGGACCGCCACCGCCTGCAGCGCGAGCAGGCCGTTGATGCCGTCGATGAAGTTGTGCAGGTTGATCGACCACACCACGGCCAGCACCAGTAGCGCCAGCCAGATCGCCGACCATGCAGGCACGGACCGCGCACTGATCGTCCAAACCAGCAGCACGGCGGCCAGCAGATGCACCCACAAGCGCAGGCGCGCCGGAAGCGGGCGGTGGTCGTCGATCCACCCGATGAGTGCAACGGCCAGCAACGCCAGTGCGATCCATGGCGCCATCTGCTCGCCTGCCAACCCCAGCGGCAGCAACGCGAATCCGAGCACTGCCAGCACGATGCCGATACCACCTCCGCGCGGCGTGGGCTGGGCATGCGAGCGGCGCCGGCCGGGCTGATCGAGCAATCCGCGCCGCTGCGCGTAGGCGATCCAGACCATGGTGGCCAGCGCCGAGGTCACGGCTGCCAGCAGCCACAGGGTCGCGCCCGGCGGAACAACTGGCGCCGCCGAGCTGTCCATCGAGTGCGCCTCAGTCGCCCGCGACGCCGTGGATCGGCTTGACCGATCCCCACGACTTGCAGCTGGGGCATTGCCAGTGATGCGCGCGCGCGCCGAAGCCGCAGCGGGTGCAGCGATACACCGACTTGCCTTCGAGCAGCTTGCGCACCAGCTCGTCGAGGATGCTCAGGCGACTGCGTTCCTCGCCGTGGGCCACCTTGCGGGTCAGTTCGATCAGATGGGTCAGCCCCCGCACCGACGGGCGCGCGCGCAGTTGCTCGGCGAGGAAATCGGCCGCCGCGCGATCGCCGCCCTCGCGCTCGATGATTCGCGCCAGCGCCAGCACGGGCGAGATCCCTTCATAACGTTCGGAAATCTGTTCCAGAAAGGCGCGCGCACGCTGCGGCTGATCCAGCTGCTCGTAGCAACCAAGCACCGGGCCAAGAATTTCGGGCACGAAATCGACGTCCTGCTCCACCACCGCCTCGAACGCGCGCGCAGCGTCCGTGGCGTCCCCTGCGTCCATCGCCATGCGTGCCGATATCACCAGGCCGCGGACACAGTTCGGCTCGCACGCGAAGGCCTCGGCGAGATGCCGGCGGGCGCCATCGACGTCCTTGCGGCTGCGCGCATGCTCGGCCAGTTCGCAGAAGTACTGCGCGATGACGCGCGAATGCGATTCGCCGGTCGCCTGCTCGAGGCGCCGCGCGTGGTCGATCGCCTTGCGCCAGTCGCGCTCCTGCTGGTAGATCGAGATCAGATGGCGCAGCGCGGAAGGCGCGCGGGCATCGATACCGACCAGATCCGTGAACAGGGTCTCGGCGCGATCGAGCAGGCCGGCCCGCATGTAGTCCTCGCCGAGCTCCAGCAAGGCCTGGGTCTTCTGTTCGGCATTCAGATTGGGACGTGCGACTAGGTTCTGGTGCACGCGGATCGCACGATCGACCTCGCCGCGACGCCGGAACAGATTGCCCAGCGCCATGTGGGTCTCGACCGTATCGCTGTCGACTTCGGCGATCTGCAGGAACACCTCGATCGCCTTGTCGGGCTGCTCGTTGAGCAGGTAATTGAGCCCACGGAAGTAGTTGCTGCGCAGGCGATTGACCCGCGCGCCGGCGATGCGCTCGTTACCACGCCGCGCAAGCAGCCAGCTCGCACCTGCCGCCAGCGGCAACAGCAGCCAGAACAGACCCAGTTCCGAATTCACGCCGCGATGTCCGGTCGCGCGCCTGCACTGCGCTGCGTATCGCGCCGTTGGGCCTGGCGCAGACGCATTCGCAGCGGCAGGATCACCCCGCCCAGCAGTACGCCCCCGCCCAGCAGGCAGCCGCTGAACAGCGAGGCGAGCACCACGACACCCAGCGGCAGCGAGATGCCGAAGCCGAACAGATCGAGCGCCACCAAGCCGGAGTTGTAGTAGGCGAACACCAGGCTGGCGAGCGCCACCAACATGGTCGATGCGACCAGCAGCCAGCGTTTCATGGGCTAGACCCGACTATTGGAAAGGTCGACAGTATCGGGCGACAGCATGGCCGCGACATGCGCGCATCGCAAGCTTCCGGCTGTGACAGTCTGTCCTCAATCGGGATCGTCGTCGCCGCCGGTGATCGGCTGGGTACTGGCGTTGACGCGCTCGCGCAGCTCCTTGCCCGGCTTGAAGTGCGGCACGTACTTGCCCGGCAAGGCGACCGACTCGCCGGTCTTGGGATTGCGGCCGATGCGCGGCGGCCGGTAGTGCAGCGAGAAGCTGCCGAAACCGCGAATCTCGATGCGCTGCCCATGGGCCAGTTCCTGGCTGATCTGTTCAAGCAGTTCCTTGACGGACAGCTCGACGTCGTGGAATGCCAGATGGGTCTGGCGGCGGGCCAGCGCCTCGATGAGTTCGGACTTGGTCATGGCCTGCGGAGCGAAAGGAATCGGGTGGTCCGCGCCCGTGGCACCTCAGTGCCGCGGGCGCATCCCGCCGGAACCCCGGCGCTTGCGCGCCGAGGCGATGCGGACGACTTACTCCGGCTTGTTGAGCTGTTCCTTGAACAAGGCGCCCAGCTTGGTCGTGCCACCGGTTGCACTCTGGTACTCGGAGAGCACCTCCTGCAGGTCCTGCTCGTCCTTGGCACGGATCGACAGCTGCAGGATGCGGCCCTTGCGATCCATGCCGATGAACTTCGCCTCGACGGCGTCGCCCACCTTCAGGTGCTCGGTCGCGTCCTCGACGCGGTCCTTGGCGATGTCGTTGGCGCGCAGGTAGCCTTCCACGCCTTCCGAGATCGCGATGGTGGCGCCGCGTGCATCGACTTCACGCACGGTGCCGTTGATCATGCTGCCGCGCGGATTGGCGGCCATGAACTGGCCGAACGGATCCTGCTCGAGCTGCTTGATGCCCAGCGAGATGCGTTCGCGCTCGGGATCGACCGCCAGCACCACCGCCTCAACCGTGTCGCCCTTCTTGAACTGGCGTACGAGGTCTTCGCCGGATACCTGCCACGAGATGTCGGACAGGTGGACCAGACCATCGATCCCACCATCCAGGCCCACGAAGATGCCGAAGTCGGTGATCGACTTGATCTGGCCGGACACCTTGTCGTTCTTCTTGTGGGTGGCAGCGAATGCTTCCCACGGATTGGAATTGGTCTGCTTCATGCCCAGCGAGATGCGGCGACGCTCCTCGTCGACATCCAGCACCATGACCTCGACCTCGTCGCCGACCTGGACCATCTTGCCCGGGTTGACGTTCTTGTTGGTCCAGTCCATCTCGGACACGTGGACCAGGCCTTCGACGCCCGGCTCGATCTCGACGAAGCAGCCGTAGTCGGTGACGTTGCTGACCTTGCCGAACATGCGGGTCGAGGTCGGGTAGCGGCGCGCGATGTTGACCCAGGGGTCCTCACCGAGCTGCTTCAGACCCAGCGAAACGCGGTTGCGCTCGCGGTCGAAGCGCAGCACGCGTACTTCCAGCTCGTCGCCGACATTGACCACCTCGGACGGGTGGCGCACGCGCTTCCAAGCCATGTCGGTGATGTGCAGCAGGCCGTCGATCCCGCCGAGGTCGACGAACGCACCGTAATCGGTGAGGTTCTTGACCACGCCCTTGACGACCGCGTTCTCCTGCAGGCGCTCGAGCAGCTGCTCGCGCTCGGCGCTGAATTCGCTTTCGACCACTGCGCGACGGCTCACGACCACGTTGTTGCGCTTGCGGTCGAGCTTGATGATCTTGAACTCGAGTTCCTTGCCTTCGAGGTAGACCGGATCGCGGACCGGACGCACGTCGACCAGGGAACCGGGCAGAAATGCGCGAACGTCCTTGATGTCGACCGTGAAGCCGCCCTTGACCTTGCCGCTGATGCGACCGGTGACCGTGGCGTTGCTCTGGTGGGCTTCTTCCAGCTCGTCCCAGACCAGGGAGCGCTTGGCCTTCTCGCGCGACAGCCGCGTTTCGCCGAACCCGTCTTCGAGTGCATCGAGCGCGACCTTGACCTCATCGCCGACTGCTACTTCGAGCTCTCCGCGTTCGTTGCGGAATTGCTCGATGGGGACGATGCCTTCGGACTTCAGGCCGGCGTTGACGACCACGGCATCGGAGCGGATCTCGACCACGATGCCAATGACGATGGCACCCGGCTTGAGCTTGCCGATAGTCTGGCTACGCTCGAAAAGTTCGGCAAAACTCTCAGTCATGTTGATTTCCAGTTGACTCGGAAGGCGGTGCCGCGTCGCCGATGATCGGCTCAGGGCCGGCCCGTTCTTCCACCCGCAGGGGCGCTTGCGCGCCATTGCATCACCCGCACGGCCTCGCACCGGCGGAACCTGCCCGACGCACCTTGCGGTGCACGCGGGCCCTTCATGCCAAGCGCTTGAACGTGGCGCCGGATGCGGATGTTCAGCGAGTGTCCGGCCAGGTCCGATGGACCAGTTCGAGCACTTGCAGCACCACTGCATCGATCGGCGTATCGGTGGTGTCGATCAGGACCGCGTCATCGGCGGGCTTGAGCGGCGCAACCGGACGCTGGGCGTCGCGGGCATCGCGCGCGAGGATGTCGCGCAAAAGGGCGGGCATATTAACCTCCAAACCCTTTTGCTTCAACTGCTTATATCGACGCTCGGCGCGTTCGGCGGCGCTGGCGGTCAAGAACACCTTCACCGCGGCGTCGGCGAAGATCACCGTGCCCATGTCGCGGCCATCGGCGACCAGGCCCGGCAAGCGCCGAAAAGAGCGCTGTTTTTCGACCAATGCGGCGCGAACTTCGGGCAGCGCGGCGATTGCCGAGGCGGTCGCGCCGCACGATTCGGTGCGCAGCTCGTCGCTCGCCTCGACGCCGTTGACATGGATCAGGGGGTCCTCGCCGGGCCGTTCGACGAAGCGCACCTGTACCGCCAGCGCGCAACTGGCCAGGGCCGGCGCATCGGACAAGTCGATCTGGGCCCAGCTGGCGGCCAGGCCCGCAGCCCGGTACAGCGCCCCAGAATCGAGGAAGCGCCAGCCCAGGCGCACCGCTACTGCGCGGCTGATGGTGCCCTTGCCCGAGCCACTGGGGCCATCGATGGCGACTACCGGAACCGTGACTGGGTTGGTCGACATGGGCGCGTGCTTTGGCGGGCCAGGGTTCAAGCCGCATGCTCGGTGAGGGAAAATCCGGTCGCCGCAGCCAAGCCGACAAAGTCCGGGAACGAGGTCGCTACATTGGCACAGTCGGCAATCTCGACCGCGCCGTCGGCGACCAGCGCGGCTACCGCGCTGGCCATCGCGATGCGGTGATCGCCATGGCTGTCGATGCGGCCACCGGTTAGCCGGCCGCCGCGGATGATCGCACCGTCGCGGGTCTCATCGATATCCGCGCCCAGCGCGCGCAGGGCGGCCGCCATCGCCGCGATGCGATCGCTTTCCTTGACCCGCAGCTCCGCTGCGCCGCGGACCACGGTGGTGCCCTGCGCGACCGCGGCGGCCGCGAACAACACCGGGAACTCGTCGATCATGTCCGGCACCAGCGCCTCCGGCACCTCGATCCCGCGCAGCGGCGCATGCCGCACGCGCAGGTCGGCCACCGGTTCATCGCCCAACACGCGCGGATTGACCAGCGTGATGTCTGCACCCATCAGGCGCAGGGCGCGCAGGATGCCATCGCGCAGTGGATTGATGCCTACCTGCTCGAGCAGCAATTCGCTGCCCGGCACGATGCTTGCGGCCACCGCGAAGAACGCAGCGGACGAGATATCCGCCGGCACCGCGATCGATGCGGCAAGCAGGCGCTGGCCCCCGCGTAGCGACGCGGTATTGCCCGCCACCTGCACTTGAACGCCAAAGGCGCGCAGCATGCGCTCGGTGTGGTCGCGGGTGCGATGCGGCTCGTTGACCGTGGTAAGCCCGCGCGCGAAAAGCCCTGCCAGCAGCAGGCACGACTTGACCTGCGCGCTGGCGACCGGGGACTGGTATTCGATGCCGTCCAGTCCAGCAGGCGCTGGCGCGAATCGCAGCGGCGCCAGGCCGCCCTCGCGCGAATCGATGCGCGCGCCCATCCGCGCTAGCGGCTCGATCACCCGCTTCATCGGGCGCCGCGAAAGCGATGCATCGCCGATCAATTCAGAACCGAACGCCTGTCCTGCAAGTATCCCGGCCAACAGGCGCATGCCGGTGCCTGAATTGCCCAGATCCAGCGCCGCCGACGGCGCGCGCAGTCCGTGCAGACCGACGCCGTGCACGATCCGCTTGCCACCGCCCTCGGCGTCGATGCGCACGCCCATCGCGCGGAATGCAGCGGCAGTAGCCAGGGTGTCCTCGCCCTCGAGGAAACCGCTGACCTCGGTACTGCCCTCGGCGAGCGATCCAAGCATCATCGCGCGATGCGAGATCGACTTGTCGCCCGGCACCCGCAGCACACCGCGCAACGGGCCGCGCGCCGGCTGCGCGCGCCATTCCAGCCGCGCTCCGCTCACGCCAGCACCGCGTCGAGGGTCTCGATCAGGCGCCGATTCTCGGCCTCCGAGCCGATGCTGATCCGCAGGCAGGTCGGCAGGCCATAGCCCCCCATCGGACGCACCACCACGCCGCACTCAAGCCATGCCGCTTCGATCGCTGCGGCGGGCCGCTCGAAATCGACCAGAATGAAGTTGGTCATCGATGGATGCACGAACAGCCCGCGCTGCTCGAAGGCATGCGCCATCCGCGATCGTTGCGTGCGATTGAACTCGCGCACACGCGCCAGATGCTGGTTGTCCTTGAGCGCCAGTCGTGCCAGAGCCAAGCCCAATGCATTGACGTTGAACGACTCGCGCAGCCGGTTGACCACCTCGATCACCGATGGGTCGGCGACCGCATAGCCGACCCTGAGGCCTGCCAGTGCGTAGCCCTTGGAAAACGTGCGGGTGACGATCAGATTCGGATGCGCAGGCAGCAATGCCACCGCGTTACCGACCTCGGGGTCATCGACGTACTCGTGGTAGGCCTCATCCACGACCACCGGCACACCCGGATCCACCGCGCGCAGGAACTCCGACAGCTTGGCGCGCGAAAACCAGGTACCGGTCGGGTTGTTCGGATTGGCCAGATAGACCAGCCGGGTTCGCGGCCCGATGGCCGCAGCCAGCGCGCCCAGGTCGTGACCGCGCGGCGCGGCACCGGTGCGCGGATGTGCACCGACCCGGCGCGGCGTGGCGCCAACTGCCGCGGTGCCGATCGAATACACCGCAAAGCCGAATTCGCTGAACACCACCTCGTCGCCAGGACCGGCAAAACATTGCGCCAGCAGCATCAGCAGTTCATGCGATCCATTGCCAAGCACCACTTGCGCTGGATCGACGCCAAGACTGCTGGCCAACTCGCGCCGCAGTCCGAGTCCCATCGGGTCCGGGTAGCGCAGCAATTCGGCGACCGGCATCCCGTGCAAGGCGTCAAGCACCGCGCGCGCAGGGCCGAGCGGATTCTCGTTGGACCCGAGTTCGGTCAACGCGCCGGCAGCAAATCGCTGCCGCAATGCCGGCAAGTCGTGCCCGGGGTCGTAGGCTTTCAGCGCGGCGATCGCGGCGACCGGGCGGGCAACGAACGCGCTCACAGCAACGCCGCCGGGTAGCTGCCAAGGATCTTCACCTGTGCGGCAAACGGACCCAGATCACCGATCACACGCTGCAACGCTGGGTCCTCGATATGACCCTCGACATCGATGAAGAAAGCGTTCTGCCACTTTCCCTCGCGACTCGGCCGCGACTCGATCTTGGTCATGTTGACGCCGTGCTTGGCGAGCGGCTCGAGCAATTTGAACAACGTGCCTGGGCGGTCGCCCGCGGCCACCAGCAGCGAGGTCTTGTCGCGCCCGGAGGGTGCGAACAGCTCGCGGCCGATGACCACGAAGCGGGTGGTGTTGTCGGCGCGATCCTCGATCGGGCCCTCGACGATCTTGAGTCCATAGACCGCCGCGGCAGTGGCGCTCGCTATGGCCGCGGCATCGTCGGCATTGCGCGCGCGGCGTGCAGCTTCCGCGTTGCTGGCCGCCGCAATCCGCTCGGCCTTCGGCAGGTACTCACGCAGCCAGCCGCGACACTGGGCCAGCGACTGCGGGTGCGAATAGACCCGCTCGATGGCCTCCAGGCTTCCGCCGCGCGAAAGCAGGAACTGGTGCACCCTGAGCTCGATCTCGCCGCACATCTTGAGCGAGGAGTTGAAGAACATGTCGAGGGTGGAATGCACCGCACCCTCGCCGGAGTTCTCGATCGGCACCACGCCGAAGTCGGCGTTGCCGGCCTCGACCTCCTGGAACACTTCCTCGATGCTCGACAGCGGCAGGCGCCGGGCGGACTGCCCGAAGTGCTTCATCACCGCCTGTTCCGAAAACGTACCCTCGGGGCCGAGGAAGCCGATCTTCAGTGGCTGTTGCTGTGCCAGGCACGAAGACATGATCTCGCGGAACAGGCGCACCATTTCTTCTGCCGACAGCGGCCCGGGATTGCGCTCGATGACCATCCGCAGCACCTGCGCCTCGCGCTCCGGTCGGTAGTAGTCCACCGCCGACTTGAGCGGGCCCTTGGCCCTGCCGACCTGTTGCGCGAAACGCGCGCGCTCCTGGATCAGGTCCTGGATCTGCGCATCGATGGCGTCGATGCGCAATCGCACGGCCGCCAGTTCGGTCGGCTTGGCAGATTTCGGCGACGCTGGCTTGCGCGGAGAACGCGAGGGCATGCGGTTGATTCCGTGGCGTAACCGGGTACGGCGTCGTTCCAATGCGGCATCGATGTGTCCTTCCCGACGAGCCAGGACCCCGCGTTTGCCGCGTGCGCTTGTTCGACTACACGATCCTGACCGAGAGGATGCCCTCGATCTGGCCAAGCTGCAGCGCCACTGCCTCCGGCACTGCGGACTCGACGTCGACCAGATTGTAGGCCACCTCGCCGCGCGAGGCGTTGTGCATCTGCGCGATGTTCAGGCCCGCGCCACCGAGCACATTGGACAGCTGGCCGATCATGTTCGGCACATTGCGGTTGGCCACGCAGACCCGCGCCTTGCCCGCGCGCACCATGCGGGTGGTCGGAAAGTTCACCGCATTGCTGACGTTGCCGTTCTCGAGGTAGTCGCGCACCTGGTCGACCACCATCACCGCGCAGTTTTCTTCCGCCTCGAGAGTGGATGCGCCCAGATGCGGAAACCCGATAACGCGCGGGTCGCCGACCAGTTCGGGCTTCGGGAAATCGGTGACATAACGACCGATCTTGCCATCGCTCAGACCGCGCTGCAGGATCGCGTGGTCGATCACCCCATCGCGCGCGAAATTCAGCAGCACCACCCCGTGCTTGGCCACGGACAGTGCCGCAGCGCCGAACAAACCGCGGGTGGCGTCGTTGAGCGGCACATGGAAACTGATGTAGTCGCATGCCGCGAACAGCTCGTTCAAGCTGCCCGCCCGCACTACGTCCGACGACAGCTGCCAGGCGCCTTCGACCGTCATGTGCGGGTCGATCCCGAACACCCGCATGCCCAGCGCGAGCGCCGCATTGGCGACCTTGACGCCGATCGCGCCCAGTCCGACCACGCCCAGCACGCGCCCACTCAATTCGGTACCCACGAAGCGCTTCTTTTCGTTCTCCATCGCGGTCTCGGCGTCGCTGCGGTCCTTGAGCGTATTGGTGAAGGCCAGCGCCTCGCCGAGGTTGCGCGCGCTGATCAACATGCCGGCAAGCACCAGTTCCTTGACCGCGTTCGCGTTCGCGCCCGGCGCGTTGAACACCACGATGCCGCGCTTGGACATCTCGGCGACCGGGATGTTGTTGGTGCCGGCACCGGCACGACCGATCGCCTTGAGCGACGCGGACACCTCCAATTTGTGCATGTCGGCCGAGCGCAGCAGGATCGCATCGGGTTCGGCGATGTCGTTGGCGATCGTGTACACGCCATGCGGCAGGCGGTTGAGCCCGGTGTTGGAGATGTTGTTGAGGGTTTTGATTTTGTACATGGGGGGCTCGGGGGGGAATGGTGATGCTGGTTTAAGGCGGAAGGCCAGAGCGGTGGTGGGGCAAGCAACCGTCCATGGTGCGCAACCCCGGCCCGGCATCCATGTCGGGCGTTCGCGGGGTCGGCATGCCTTTCATGGCAGGCCGACAGTGCCGTGGTGGGGCAAGCAACCATCCATGGTGCGCAACCCCGGCCCGGCATCCATGCCGGGCGTTCGCGGGGTCGGCCTGCCTTTCATGGCAGGCCGACAGTGCCGTGGTGGGGCAAGCAACCGTCCATGGTGCGCAACCCCGGCCCGGCATCCATGCCGGGCGTTCGCGGGGTCGGCCTGCCTTTCATGGCAGGCCGACAAACCCCCG